>JAHDSS010000442.1 GCA_018432565.1 Kiritimatiellia bacterium | reverse complement strand
TCTGTTCCGGGACCGCAAGGTGCCGGACGGCTACGACATGGTGTCGCTTCCGGGCCGCGCCCAGGGCGATGTCTGGATGCGCAAGGGGCCGCCCCCGAGCGAGGCCGAGCGCGCCGCGCTGCGCGAGTTCGAAGGCAAGCCCGGCTATGACCTGCTCCTCGAACGGGAAATCGTGGACGGCAAGACCTACTTCCGGCCCTACTATGTCAGCCGCAAGGCGGAACTGACCGGCGACAGTCTCAAGAGCGCCAACGTGGGCTACGGGCAGTTCAACCAGAAAAACGTGGAAATTTCCTTCGACGCCCGGGGCCGCCGCATCTTCGGAATGGTGACGGCGGACCACGCGCCCGGCGGGGCGAAGAATCCCGATCCCAACGGCCGGCACTACCTGGGCATCGTGCTGGACGGCACGCTCTACTCCGCGCCGTTCATCCGCCAGGCGATCCCGGGCGGCCAGGCGGTGATTGAAGGCAGCTTCACGCTGGAAGAGGCCCGCGATCTGGCCCTGGTGCTGCGCGCGGGCGCCCTGCCGGCGCCTTTGCGGGTGATCGAGGAGCGCTCGGTGGATCCGACGCTCGGCACGGACTCCATCGAGAGCGGCTGGCGGGCGGCGGCCATCGGGTTTGCGGCCGTAGCCGTGTTCATGGCGATTTATTATCACTTTGCCGGCATCGTGGCCGTGATGGCCCTGCTGCTGAACCTGGTGCTGCTGCCGCTGGGCATGATCATCACCGCCGGGTTCTTCGGCCTGATCGGCGGGGCCGGCATGGGCAGTTCAGCCACGTCGCTGCCGGTGCTGACGCTGCCGGGCATCGCGGGCATCGTGCTGACGGTGGGCATGGCGGTGGACGCCAACGTGCTGATCTTCGAACGCATCCGCGAGGAAATGCGCACCGGCAAGCGCTTCGGCGCGGCCATTTCCGCCGGGTACGACAAGGCGTTCTCCACCATTCTGGACGCGAACATCACGACGCTGCTGACGGCCATCATCCTGTTCTGGCAGGGGTCGGGCCCGGTCAAGGGCTTTGCCATCACCCTGAGCGCCGGCATCATTGCCAGCATGTTCACGGCGATTGTCGTCACCCGCATGGTGTTCGAGGCCCTGGAGAGCCGCGGCCTGCTGCATAACCTGAAGATGACCCAGTGGGTCAAGGAAACCAACATCAACTTCATGGGCCTGCACGCCGCCGCCGCCATCCTGTCGATCGTGCTGCTGGCCGGCTCGCTGGCCTGGGGCGTGCATCGCGGCCAGGACAACTTCGGGGTGGACTTCACCGGCGGCCAGCAGCTGACGCTGGACTTCGCGGAGAAGGCCGATGTGGACGGGCTGCGCGGGGCGCTGACCGGCGCGGGGATCGTCAATCCGGCGATCCAGTATCAGCGTTCCGGCCGCGGCGAGGACCAGAACGAGGTGCTGGTGCTGAAAATCGCCGGTCCGGAGGACGGCGAGAAGGCGCTGGCGGTGCTGGCGGAGCAGTTCCCGGAAAACCGATTCAAACTTATGCAGGAGGATACGGTGGGGCCGCAGGTCGGCAAGGAACTGCAGAAGAGCGGGCTGATGGCCATCGGGCTGTCGCTGGTGGGCATGATCATCTACATCACCATCCGCTTCGAGTTCTCGTTCGCGATCGGTGCGGTGGTGGGCCTGCTCCACAACGTGCTGATCACCATCGGCATCTACTTCCTCCTGGGCCGCCAGCTCACCATGACCAGCATCGCGGCCCTGCTGACGGTGCTGGGCTATTCGGTCAACGACACGATCGTGGTCTTCGACCGCATCCGCGAGACGCGCAAGCTGCGCGGCGGGCGCCTGGATGCCGCCGTGGTCAACGAAAGCATCAACTCCACCTTGTCGCGCACGCTGCTGACCTCGCTGACCACGCTGCTCAGCGTGGGCATGCTGATGGTATTCGGCGGCGGGGCGATTTTCGACTTCGCGCTGGCGATTTTCATCGGCGTGATCGCGGGCACCTATGCCTCGGCATTTATCGCATCACCGGTGATGCTGGCGGTGCGGCCCAAGGCCGCCGCCTCCGGGGCCGGGAAGTAGGCCGATGCTGGTCCGCTCGGAAAAACGCTGGGTGACGGCGGAGGCCGATCCCCGGGTGGCCGAGGACATCGCCCGCACCCACGGGTTTTCCCGGGCGATGGCGCGGGCGCTGGTGACCCGAGGCCTGGTGGACCACGCGGAAATCGAAAAGTTCCTTCAGCCCCGCCTGGCGGATCTGACCGATCCGTTTTCCCTGCCGGGCATGCAGACGGCCGTGGACCTGATCCTGTCGCATATCGAACAGGGCAGCGCCATTCTGGTATACGGCGACTACGACGTGGACGGGGTGACCGCAACCGCCCTGATGATCCAGGTGCTCAGCGGGCTGGGGGCGGTGGCCGTGCCGTTCCTGCCGCATCGCATCGAGGACGGCTACGGGCTGGGTGTCGAGACGCTTCATCGCTGCATCGAAAACTACCACCCCAACCTGATCATCACCGTGGACTGCGGCACCAGCTCCGTCGAGGCCGTGCGGGAGGCCGCGCGACTGGGCATCGACGTGATTGTGACCGATCACCATGAACCCGCCGCCGAGGGCGTGGCGGAGGCCTGCGCCATCGTCAATCCCAAGCTCGGCGGCGGCCCGGAGGATATCCGGATGCTGGCCGGCGTGGGCGTGGCCTTCAAGGTCTGCCACGGCCTGGTCAAGGCGGCCCGCCAGCGCCGCATGGAGGCCGCCGAAAAGCTCGACCTCAAGACCTTCATGGAACTGGTGGCGGTCGGCACGGTGGCGGACATCGTGCCGCTGCTCAAGGAAAACCGCATCCTGGTCTATCACGGGCTGACGCTGCTGAACCGCACCCAGTCGGTCGGGCTGCGCACGCTGATCGAAGCCGCCGGCATCAGCGGCTATGTGGACACCTACCACATCGGTTTCATCATCGGGCCGCGGATCAACGCCGCCGGACGTCTCGGCAATGCCGAGGCCGCCCTGGAACTGGTGCTGACGGAGCAGGAACCCCGCGCGCGCATTCTGGCCCAGCAGCTCGACGATGCCAGCCGCAAGCGGCAGGAGATCGAAGACAAAATCGTGCAGGAGGCCTGCAGCGATCTCGACGGGCGGTTCGACGCCGGACGGGACTTCGGCCTGGTGGTGGCGCATCCGCACTGGCACGCCGGCGTGATCGGGATCGTGGCGTCGCGGATCGCCAGCCGCTACAACCGTCCCGTGGTGGTCATCGGCATGGACGACGACGGGGTGGGGCGCGGTTCCTGCCGCAGCGTGCCGGGTTTCGACCTGCTCAAGCACCTTCAGCAGTGTTCGCCCATGCTGCGGCGCTACGGCGGGCATGCCATGGCGGCGGGCCTGGAAGTGGACCATTCGCGCATCGAAGAGTTTGCCGCGCGCTTCAACGAAGTGTGTGCCGCAACGCTGAGCCGGGTGGATCAGCGCCGCCAGCTGCTGGTGGATGCCTGGATCACTCCCGGCGACATCGGCGATCCCCTGTATCACGATCAGAACCGCCTGCGTCCCTTCGGCCATTCCAATCCCCTGCCGGTCTGGGCCATTCGCAACGTGACACCGCTGTTTCCGCCGCGCGTCATCGGCGGCAAGCACCTGAAAATCCTGTTTTCCATGGGCGGCCGGCAGCGCGAAGCCATCGGATTCGGCATGGGCGACCGCGAGGTGCCCGACGGTCCCCTGGACATCGCCTTCAATCTGATCCTGAACCGCTACAACGGTCAGGAATACCTGCAACTGCATTTGCAGGATCTTCGCCCGACCCAGCACGCAGACTGAAACCCGTCCAGCGCCATGGGGGGCATAGGGGGGTTTGAAACAGGCCCCCCCCGGTTCTGAAGCGGAACAGCGTTCCTATTATTAACTAGCAGTGTGGATAAAAATCTATGCAGCAAAAATTAAGCAATATGCCTAACATATCACTATACAGCAAAATAAGATATTCATTATGCCACATTGTTAATTAACAGTGTGGAATAGACCGCTGAAACCGCCCTTCTTAAGAGCAGGTTGTTGAAAACTCACGAGGGCAGGGCATGCATCAGCCGCCGGATGCGGTCCGGATCCAGCGGATGGGCCCAGTAACCGCCCTCCTTGAACGCCGATCCGACAATGAGCCCGTCCGCCAGCGAGGCGTAGTCCCGCGCATTTTCCGCGGTGATGCCGGAGCCGATCAGCACGGGAAGCCGGACGGCGGCGTGGACGGCGCGGAGTTCCTCCAGGCTGGCCGCCTCGCCGGTGGCGGCTCCGGTCAGGATCAGCCCGTCGGACAGAAAGAACTCGGCGGCATGCGCGGTCTGCACGATGTCCACGTCGGCGGTGACGGCATGCGCGGAATGCTTTTTCTTGATGTCGGTGAAAATGGCAATGTGTTCGGCGCCGATGGCGCTGCGGTGGCGCAGAAGGTCGCCGGCGCAGGCGTCGATGTAGCCTTCGTCGGCGACGTGACCGAATACAAAGCCTTCGGCGCGGATGAAATCGGCGCCGGCGGCCAGGGCGGCGGAGAGGGCTTCGCGGTTGGCGCCGGCCAGGATCTGGATGCCCAGCGGCACGGCGGGGTGGGCGCGTTTGACCTCGCGGGCCAGGACGGCCATGGCGGCCAGCACCTCGGGGCCGGGCCGGCGCACATAGGGAACGTCGTGCATGTTCTCGATCATCAGCGCCTGAAGGCCGCAGGCGCGGTAGATTTCGGCTTCGGCCAGGGCCTGGTCCAGAATCGGGCCCATGCCGCCGGCATGGCCGGGAGCGCCGGGCAGGGCGCGAACATGAATCATGCCGATGACGGCCGGAGAGCGCTCGCCGAACAACCGGACAAACCGTGACGTCTTCATGGGGCGGGAACCGGGACTATTTTTCCTCCGGCCAGCCGGTGGCCAGAGTCCCTTCCAGGATGCGGCGCTGGATGTCCATGATTTCCTTCTTCAGCCGTTCGGGAATCTGCTCGTCGAAATCATGATAGGGGGCCAGCCCCACGCCGTGGTTGGCGAGGGTGCCGACGTAGCGGGTTCCGCCCCAGAACTGGTTCTCCAGCGCGGCGGAGACCACCTGGGCCACGGCCCGGTCCATGCGCTTGAGGCAGGAGGTCAGAATGATGTCCTGCTCGTTGAGCAAGGTGTAGTACTGGTCCGTATCCACGCCGATTGCCCACTTGCCGTACTCCTTGGCAGCGGCAATGGCCCCGTTGCCGGTCAGCGATCCCGCGCCGAAAACCACGTCCGCGCCGTCATCGAGGAATTCCTCCGCCAGCTTCCGGCCGCCCTCGAAATCGTCAAACGACCCGACATGGCCGCCCAGGACGCGGACGGACTTTCCCTTGACCTCGTTGTAACGGCTGACACCGTTGCGGAAGCCAACGATGAACTGGTTGACGCTGTTCACGTCCATGCCGCCGACCCAGGCCACGGCGGGGCCCTTGGGGTCTTTCAGGTCGGCCCAGGCTGCGGCGAGATAGCCGGCGGGATAGGCGCATTCGTCCACTTGAAACGTCAGAGCCCAGACGTTGTGCGGGGGATCTTCATAGTGGGCGTCCACGCAGGCGAAGAGGGTGCGGGGGTATTCCGCGGCGACGGTCTCGATGGCGGAGGCCATTCGGTAGCCGATGCCGATGATCAGCCGGTAGTCGCGTTCGGCATAGGACGCCAGTTTGCGCTCGAAGTTGTCGGGAGCGAGGGTCTCGCCGAACTGGACGAAAATGGGCGCTCCCGCGGCCATCAGGGCTTCGATGCCTTCCCGGCAGTTCTGGTTGAAGCCCTGGTCGTAGAAGGTGCCGCCATCCGACAGCATGGCGATGCGCATGGGGGGGCGGTCCGGGGGGGTCCCGCGGGCGGCGGAACCCGCGGCCAGGAACAGGACGGCGCAAATCGGGGCAAAACGGCGGATCATGGCGAATCTCCCTGGGTCGATGGATTCATCTTGCCGGCCAGTATAGGAAACCGGATCCCGCGATGCACGTCATTTCGCGCCCGGCGCCGGAATTCCGGGCCCCCGGCCGCCTGGCGCCGCGAGCAACCAATGGAACGCAGCGCCGGCCATTATGGCAACCGGTGCGCCCGACATTTGAACTTTGCGGCGGATTGGGCTATTCTGGCCGCTGAAAAGGAAGGCGAGTCATGAACAGCGATCAATTGACGACGAAGGCCCAGGAAGCGCTGCGGGAGGCCCAGCGGCTGGCGGCAGAGCACCATCACGGCGAGGTGGACACGATCCATCTCGTGCTGGCGCTGGTCCGGCAGGACGGCGGCGTCGTGCCGTCGATTCTGGAGCGCATCGGGGTGAAATCCGCGCTTTTCGCGGACGTGCTGGAGCGGCAGCTGGCGTCGCGTCCGCAGGTGCAGGGCGAAGGGCTGCAGCGGGGGGTGGCGCGAGAGCTGCAGACGACGCTGGAGGCGGCGGCGAAGCTCGCGGCGCAGATGAAGGACGAGTACATCAGCGCGGAGCATCTGTTTCTGGCGGCGCTGGGCCGCAAGCACGGCGAGGTGGCGCAGGCGGCCGGCGGGCTGGGGATCACGGTGGACACGGTGCTGCAGGCCCTGCAGGCGGTGCGCGGCAGCCGGCGGGTGACGGATGAAGCGCCGGAGGACAAGTACGAGGCGCTGAAAAAGTACGGACGGGATCTGACGGACGACGCCCGCAAGGGCAAGCTCGACCCGGTGATCGGGCGGGACGCGGAAATCCGCCGGGTGGTGCAGGTGCTCTCGCGCCGCACCAAGAACAACCCGGTGCTGATCGGCGAGCCGGGGGTGGGCAAGACGGCGATTGCCGAGGGGCTGGCGCGGCGGATCGTGGCGGGCGACGTGCCGGAGGGGCTGAAGAACAAGCGGGTGGTGGCGCTGGACCTCGGCGCGATGCTGGCGGGGGCGAAGTACCGCGGGGAGTTCGAGGACCGGTTCAAGGCGTTCATCAAGGAAGTGGTGGACAGCGCGGGGGCGATTGTCCTGTTCATTGACGAGCTGCACACGCTGGTGGGGGCGGGCAAGGCGGAAGGAGCGGTGGACGCCTCCAACATGATCAAGCCGGCGCTGGCGCGCGGCGAACTGCGCTGCGTGGGAGCGACGACGCTGGACGAATACCGCAAGTATATCGAGAAAGACCCCGCGCTGGCGCGGCGGTTCCAGCCGGTGCTGGTGGACGAACCCAGCGTGGAGGATACGGTGGCGATTCTGCGCGGGCTGAAGGAACGCTACGAGGCGCATCATGGCGTGCGCATCCAGGACGGGGCTCTGGTGGAGGCCGCCAAGCTTTCGCACCGCTATATCTCCGACCGGTTCCTGCCGGACAAGGCGATCGATCTGGTGGACGAGGCGGCCAGCCGCCTGCGGATGGAGATCGACAGCATGCCGGTGGAGATCGACGAGCTGGAGCGGCGCATCATGCAGCTCGAGATCGAGCGCGAGGCGCTCAAGAAGGAAAAGGACGCGGCGTCGAAGGAACGCCTGAAGGCGCTGGAGAAGGACCTGGCGGAACAGCGGGAGAAAAGCGCAGCGCTGAAGGCCCACTGGGAACGCGAAAAAGAGATCATCGGGGCGATCCGCGGGGGCACCGCGGAGCTCGACGCGCTGCGCACGGAGCAGGAGCAGGCGCAGCGCCGCGGGGAATACGAAAAGGCGGCCGAAATCCAGTACGCGAAGCTGCCGGCGGCGGAGAAGAAAATCCAGGCGGCCCAGGCGGCGCTGGCGGAACTGCAACAAGGCCAGCGCATGCTGCAGGAAGAGGTCACGGCGGAGAACATCGCCGAGGTCGTGGCGGCGTGGACGCATATCCCGGTCAGCAAGCTGCTGGAAGGCGAAAAGGAGAAACTCCTGCGGATGGAAGACCGCCTGCGCGAGCGGGTGGTGGGGCAGGACGAGGCGGTGGAAGCGGTTTCGCGGGCGGTGCGCCGCTCGCGGGCGGGCCTTCAGGACCCGAACCGTCCGATCGGGTCGTTCATTTTCCTGGGGCCGACGGGCGTGGGCAAGACCGAGCTGGCGCGGGCGCTGGCGGAGTTCCTGTTCGACGACGACCAGGCCATGGTGCGCATTGACATGAGCGAATACATGGAGAAGCATTCCGTCAGCCGGCTGATCGGCGCGCCGCCGGGCTACGTGGGCTACGAGGAGGGCGGCGCGCTGACGGAACACGTCCGTCGCAAGCCGTATTCCGTGGTGCTGTTCGACGAGATCGAAAAAGCGCATCCGGACGTGTTCAACGTGATGCTGCAGATTCTGGACGACGGGCGGCTGACGGACGGCCAGGGGCGAACGGTGGACTTCAAGAACACGGTGCTGATCCTAACGAGCAACCTCGGCAGTTCGGTGATCCAGGAAGCGCTCGAAAAGCATCCGAACCTGGTTCGCGGAGACGCGGCCTACGACGACATGGAGAAACAGGTGCTGGCGGCGCTGCGGCTGAGCTTCCGTCCCGAATTCCTGAACCGGGTGGACGAAATCATCCTGTTCCGCAGCCTGGGCATCGAGCAGCTGCGCCGGATCGTGCAGATCCAGCTTTCCCGCGTGCGCGGATTCCTGGCCGAGCGCAGCATCCGGCTGGAGGTCACCGAGGCCGCGGCCGAAAAGCTGGCGGGCGAGGGCTACGATCCGGCCTTCGGCGCACGGCCTCTCAAGCGCGTGATCCAGCGGCTGGTGCTTGACGAACTCGCCACGAAAGTGCTGGCGGGGGAAATCCCCGACGGCGCCGCCGTGGAGGCGGATTTCGACCCCGACCGTCCGGACAAGATTGCGTTCAGCGTGAAGGGATAGGCGCGGGTGGCGGATAGGCGTGTGAAAGAATCGACATACGATCCGCAAATTCATCATCGCCGGTCCATTCGGCTGCAAGGGCACGATTATGCCGGGGGCGGGGTGTATTTCGTGACGATTTGCGCGCATCGGGATGCCGGCCGCATTTTCGCCGATGCCGCCGTGAGGGACATGGTCGGCCGCGTATGGGAGGGCATGGCGTCATCCGCCGTAGGGGCAGGCCTCGTGCCTGCCCCTGCCTTGGGCGGCAGGTCTGCCCCAGCCTTGGGGTGCGAAAGGCAGGGCACCCACGAGGGGTGCGAAAGGCAGGGCACCCACGAGGGGTGCGAAGAGAAGGGCACCCACGAGGGGTGCCCGTACGTGGTGATGGCGGATCATTTTCATGCGCTGGTGGCGCTGAAAAGGGGAGATGGGGCGTTGGGGAATGTGATCGGCGCATTCAAATCGCTCGTCGTGCATGAGGTTATTGCGGGGGTGAAGGCGGGGCGCTTTGCGCCTTTCCCGGGCAAGATTTGGCATCGCAATTATTACGAGGCCATTGTCCGCACACCGGACGCGGCGAAGAAGATTGCCGACTATATCCGCATGAATCCATGGCGGTGTGTCACGGAGTTCGGCGACGGCTTGCGGGGCATGGGCAATCCGGCGTTGTGGAATCTGGACAAACTGGGCGTTCTGTGCAGCCGGAATGCGCCGCGTCCGAAGAGTCTCCCCGCTGCCGCCGTTTATTTGGGGGGATTTCACTCGCCGGTGGAGAGGGAGATTTTTGGCCGGTTGCTGGAGTTGAAAAAACCGCTGATCTGGTGTCCCGCGTGGGGGCTGGATCGCACAGCCTATGCGCCGGGCGTGCGCGACGCGCTGGAACAGAACCGGATGCTCATTCTCGAAATGCGCAACCGCGACGGAGATCTCGCCGCTGCCGAAGCCCGCAACCGGTTTGTCATCCAGCATGCCGACCGGCTTTGGATCCCGCATCTCACGTCCGGGGGGATGCTCGACCGGCTTCTGGCGGCAGAAGCGGCACAGGGCAGAAGTATCAACACGTTCACTTCCTGAACGACGTGTCCAGACCCGCCGGGTGGAAACAGGGAAGCTTACAGCCTGGTGTGGCGGTCGGCGATGGCGTCGGCGAGGGCTTCGAGCTGCAGATAGGTTTCCGCGCGGGGATCGCCGCGGCAGATGACCGGATCGAGCAGTTCGACCTTGAGGTTGGGGATGAGGGCGGCGACCTGCTCGACGACCTTGGTGCTCCAGCCGTAGGAGCCGATGATCGAGGCGTAGCGCACCTTGGGGCGGATGGCGTTGGCGAGGTGGGCCGCGTAGTGCGCGGCGGGATGGGGCCCCACGTGAACCGTGGAGGTGCCCAGCACCAGCGTGGCGGCATCCACCAGGGACATCGCCAGCTTGCCGATGTCGGTGACCACCAGGTCGAAGAGGTGGACCTTGACGCCCCGTGCCACGAGGGCATCGAGCAGGGCATGCGCCATTTTCTGAGTGCTGCCGTGCATGGAGACATAGGGAAGGACGACTTCGTTCTTCACGGCGTCGGAGGCCCAGTCCCGGTAGGCGTCCAGAATGAACTGCGGCTGGTCGTACACCGGCCCGTGGCTGGGGGCGATCATGCCGATGTCCCTGGCGAGCACCTTGTCGAGGTTGCGCCGGATGGGCTGGCGGAAGGGCATCATGATTTCGGCGTAGTAGCGCTTGGCGGCCTCGAGGGTGGCGGCGGGATTCGTGACATACAGGTCGGAGGTGGCCAGGTGCGAACCGAAGAAATCGCAGGAGAAGAGAATGCGGTCTTCGGGCAGCCAGGTGGACATGGTTTCGGGCCAGTGGACCCAGGGGGTATAGAGGAATTCAAGGGTTTTGCCGCCGAGGTCGAGGGTTTCGCCGTCGGCGACGGTCAGAAAGACCTCCTCGGGGAGCTGCAGCAGGTCGATCAGCATGTCGCGGCACTTGGGGTTGGTGACGACCTTGGCGCCGGGATATTTTTCCAGCACGAACGGGATGGAGCCGGAGTGGTCCTGTTCGGCGTGCTGCGAGACGATGTAATCCAGGCGTTCGACATCGTCGAGCTGGGCTTTCAGCACCTCCCACTGGTCGGGGTCCGCGGTGTCGATCAGGGCGGTTTTATCCTTTCCGCGCACGAGATAGGCGTTGTAGCTGGTGCCGTCGGGCAGAGGAATCAGCGAGTCAAACAGCCGCCGGTTCCAGTCGGCGGTGCCGAGGAACTCCACTCCATCCACTATTTTCCTGCTTTTCATCGCGATCTCCTTGGCAAAGGGCGCCTGCTGTCGGCCCGAAGATGACGCCGGGCCGTGCGATATCCATACCATGTCGCGGCGAAACTGCAAGTCGCCGGCCGGGATCGGTTGCCGGGCGTTCCGCGCGAATGGTTGAAAGAATGGGGCGGGGGATGGTACAAGGGCGGACGTGAAATGCCCCGCGCGGGGCGGAAGAGAGTTGGATTCATGGCGATGAAATTTTCGGAGAACGCGGACCGGATGGATGTCCGGTACGTGGCGGGGCTGGCGCGGATCGCGCTGTCGGACGAAGAAGCGGCGCAGCTGCAGGGGCAGCTCGACGACATCCTGGCGTTCGTGGGCGAGTTGAAGGCGCTGGACGTGGAGGGGGTGGAGGCCACGGACGTGGCGGGCGAGGCGCAGAACGCCATGCGGGAGGACGAACCGCGGGCCGGTTTGTCGCGCGAAACAGTGCTGGCGAACGCGCCGCTGGCGCGTCACGGGCAGATCGCGGTGCCGAAGGTGATCGAATGAGCGCGGACCTGTGCGAACTGGGCTTTCTGGAGGCGGCGGACGCGCTGGCAAAAGGGGAAACCACATCGGCGGAGCTGACGGCGGCGCTGCTGGCGCGGTCGGAACAGCTGGAGCCCGCGCTGAATGCGCTGACCTGGCGGGATGCGGAGGCGGTGAAGGCCGCCGCAACGGCGGCGGATGAAGCGCGCGCGGCGGGGGACGAACGCCCGCTGCTGGGCGTGCCGATCGCGATCAAGGACCTGCTGAACGTGCAGGGCCAGCCGTGCACGGCGGGATCGAACATCCTGAAGGGGTACACGGCGCCGTACGACGCGACGGTGATCGCGCGCCTGCGGGCGGCGGGATGCGTGTTTGTCTCGCGAACGAATACGGACGAATTCGCGATGGGCGGCAGCACGGAAACGAGCGCCTACGGCACGACGCGCAATCCGTGGGATCCGGAACGGGTGCCGGGCGGATCGAGCGGCGGGTCGGCGGCGGCGGTGGCGGCGCGGCTCGCGCCCGCGGCGCTGGCGTCGGACACCGGCGGCAGCATCCGCCAGCCGGCGGCCTTCTGCGGAGTGACGGGCTTCAAACCGACCTACGGCCGCGTTTCGCGCTACGGCTGCACGGCGTTTGCGTCGTCGCTGGACCAGGTGGGGCCGATGGCGCGGACGGTGGAGGACGCCGCGGCGGTCTATCAGGTCATTGCCGGACTGGATCCGCACGACTCGACGACCTCGCCCCGTCCGGTGGGCGACTGCCTGGCGGATGTGCGCGCGGCGGAGGATCTCAAGGGGGTGCGGCTGGGCCTGCCGAAGGAGTATTTCGCGGAGGGGCTCGATCCGGAAGTCGAGCGGCTGACGCGGGCGGCGGTGGAGCAGTGTCGCGGGCTGGGGGCGGAGATCGTGGACGTGGACCTGCCGAACTCGAAATACGGCATCGCGTGCTACTACATCCTGGCGCCGGCGGAGGCCTCGGCGAACCTGGCGCGCTACGACGGGGTGCGCTACGGGTTCCGCGCGGCCGCCGAGGAGCTGCAGGAGATGTACGAAAAGACCCGCGCGCAGGGCTTCGGGGCCGAGGTAAAGCGGCGCGTGATTCTGGGCACGTACGTGCTCAGCAGCGGCTTCCACGACGCCTACTACCTGCGGGCCCAGAAGGTTCGAACGCTGATCCGGCGCGATTTCGACCGGGCGTTTGAGCAGTGCGACGCGATCGTCGGGCCGGTGACGCCGACGGCGGCGTTCAAGGTGGGCGAAAAGAGCGCGGACCCTTTGCAGATGTACCTGGGCGATATTTTCACGGTGAATGTGAACCTGGCGGGGATCTGCGGGCTGAGCGTGCCTTGCGGGTTCACGGCGGGGGGGCTGCCGGCGGGCCTGCATGTCGTGGGGCCGGCGTTCGAGGACGCGCGCATTCTGACCATCGCGGCGGCCTACCAGCACGCGACGGAGTGGCACCGGAAACAGCCGAAGATTTAGAACCGTTCTCGCCAAGGACGCGAAGGACGCCAAGGCAAGAATGATCAATCATTGATTATGGCAACAGCCAGGGAAAATGAGATTGGAAAGGTGGTAGTGGACGCTGCCATTGCTGTTCACCGTGAGCTTGGTCCGGGTCTGTTGGAATCGGTGTATGAAGCCATATTGGCCGATGAACTGGCTGCCCGCGGCTTGAGCGTGGCTCGTCAGGTTATGGTTCCCATCGCCTACAAAGGCCGGCAAATCGATGGTGGATACCGGGCGGACATCGTAGTGGATGGCATCGTGGTGCTGGAACTTAAATCCATCGAAAGCCTTCGGGACGTCCATAAAAAGCAGTTGCTGACTTACCTGAAGTTGAGTGGAATGAAGCTGGGATTTCTTCTCAATTTCGGAGAAGAAACCATGAAGAAAGGCCTTGTGCGGATTGTCAACGGACTGCCCGAGGAAATCTGACCTTGGCGGTCTTGGCGTCCTTTGCGAGAGAAAATATGAGCGAGTATATCCCATCGATCGGGCTGGAAGTGCACGTGCAGCTGAAGACGCGTACGAAGATGTTCTGTGCCTGTCCCGTGCACGAAGAAGGCGAACCGAACACGGCGGTGTGCCCGGTATGCCTGGGCCTGCCGGGGGCGATGCCGGTCATGAACCGCGAAGCGATCCGCAAGACGGTTCAGGTGGGCCTGATGATCGGGTCGGAGATTTCGCTGCGCAGCACGTTCGACCGGAAGAACTACTTCTATCCGGACATGCCCAAGAACTTCCAGATTTCGCAGCAGGCGGCCCCGCTGTGCATCGGCGGCGCGGTGGACATCGACGCGGGCGGGAAGAAAAAGACGATCCGCGTGAACCACATCCACCAGGAGGAGGACGCGGCCAAGATCACGCATCTGGCGAATTCCTCGGAGATCGACTACAACCGCGCCAGCACGCCGCTGATGGAGCTGGTGACGGAGCCGGACATGTCCAGCCCGGACGAGGCGATCGCATTTCTGACGGCGCTGAAGGAAATGCTGCTGTACGCGGGGATCAGCGATTGCAACCTCGAGCTGGGGCAGATGCGCTGCGACGTGAACTCGTCGGTGCGCCCGGCCGGCACGGAACCACTCGGCGTGAAGTGCGAGATCAAGAACATGAACACGTTCAAGGGCATTCACCGGGCGCTGACCTATGAGCTGCAGCGGCAGGTGGAAACCCTGCGGGCCGGCGGCACGCTGGTGCAGGAGACGCGGCGCTGGGACGACGAGGCGGGCGTCACGCTCTCGATGCGTTCGAAGGAGTACGCCCACGACTACCGCTATTTTCCGGAGCCGGACCTGCCGCCGGTGGTGCTGGATGCGGTGACGGTCGAGGCCTGGCGCGCGGAACTGCCGGAACTGCCGGCGGCGCGGCGCGCGCGGTTCATCGGCGACTACGGCCTGCCGGAATACGACGCCGGCGTGCTGACCGCCGACCGGGCGATCGCCGAATATTTCGAGGCAGT
>JAHDSS010000320.1 GCA_018432565.1 Kiritimatiellia bacterium | reverse complement strand
TGTCGAACTGGCCTGGCACATCTACCTCGCCGGCCTCGACTCGGGCTTCAACTATTACGGCGGCCTCGGCAACGACGACGAAAACAAGCCCGCCCTCGCCACCAAGCGCGCCATCGACAAGCTCCAGTCGTTCATGTCCACGCGCATGGCGTCCGACCAGACCCCCCCCACCGTCCTCAAGCCCCAGCGCTTCCCCTACAACCCCGGCACCTACACCTTCGGCTGGTACAACTACATCCCCGGCGGCGATACCCGCTACCTGAAGGAGAACCCCTCCGAGTTCTATGTCTGGACGCACGCCTACGACCTTAACGGCATCACCAGCATCAACGTCAGGGTCCGCTTCGACAATGACGGCGTCAATTCGCTCTCCACCACCCACAACGAAACCTATGCCGGCGGCGGCGATGTCGGCGGCTGGATGACCATCCCCATGACCAAGCGCGTGCTCCCCAAGACCCGCACCGCGCTCAACACCGCCGCAGACAACGGCCAGATCGACTACTTTGTCTTTGATCCCGCCTTCTGGCCAGACCCCGTCATCGCCGATTACTATTTCGTCGAAATCAACGACGGCAACGCCCCGGGCTTCCGGGGCAAGCTCCTCGACTACTACGTCGAGGCCTATGACGGCCTCGGCAATGTCCACAAATCCGAAATCCAGCACGTCTGGGTCGAGGACGACGGCGGCGAAAGCACCATCCGCCCCTCCGCCTCCTTCGATCCCTCCGACCCCTCCGACTGCGCCCCCGTCACCGTCAACTTCAACGCCGCCACCTCCCCGCTCGCGACCGCCGCCGTCGTGAACGTGTCCTATCACTTCTCCACCAACGACGGCGACTGGGTCCAGACCGCCATGACGCGTACCGGCACCAACACCTTTTCCCACACCTTCGATCCCGTACCCGACAACGCCCCGCAGCTGGAGGTGGCCTTCACCGACGGCGTCAACTGGGAGAACAACGGCGGCGCCAACTGGAAGGTCACGGTCCGCGACTGCGACGCGCCCGTCGACGGCGTGCTGTTTGATCCCGCCGCCCCCGACGGTTGCGATCCCGTCACCATCCGCTACTACCCCGCCGGCCGGGCGCTCGAAGGCGCCGCCGGCGTCTATATCCACGTCGGCCGCAACGGCTGGCAGGACGTCGTCGATCCCGATCCCCTCATGACCCAGGTCGGCTCTTACTGGGAATACACCTACCTCATGCCGACCAATACGACCGTCATCGACGCGGTCTTCACCGATGGCGCGGGCGTGTGGGACAACAACGGCGGCGCCGACTGGCATGTCGCCGTCACCAACTGCGGCGAGGCCCCCGAGCCCCTTCCCGCGGTCTCCCTCAGCCCCACCAACGCCGGGGCCTGCGACCCGATCACCATCACGTACAACCCCGCCGGCCGCGTCTTGCTGGGCGTCAATCCCGTCAAGATCCATATCGGTTGCAACGGCTGGCAGGACGTCATCCTGCCCAATCCGAACATGACCGCGAGCGGATCCTATTGGACCTATGTCTATTCCCCGCCTCCGGGCGCCACGAACATTGATGTCGCCTTCAATGACGGCGCCAGCACCTGGGACAACAACGACGGCGCCGACTGGCACTTCGACATCGCCGACTGCCCTGACATTCCCACCGGCCTCGCCATCACCAATCCGCCGAACGATATCGTCGTGTCCAACTCCGTCACCACCTTCGACCTGCAAGGCATCGCCGACGGCATGGAAGGCGACCTGACCTGGACCAACAGCCTTACCGGCGCGGCCGGCACCCTTCCGGCCACCGCCGCCTGGTCCATTCCCGGTTTGGCCCTGGGCGTCGGCGGCAACGAATTCGTCATCCGCGGCTCCAACACCACTGCCGCCGGCATCGCCACCAACGCGGTTGACAACGCCTCCGATGCCGCCTACAGCTCCGGCTGGAACACCGGCAACAACGGCGGCACCGGCTTCGGCGGCTGGACCCTCAACGCCGTCGAAGGCTCCAGCGGCCATTTCACCGGCACCAACGGCATGTGGGGCATGTGGTCCCACGAGTCCAATAATCTCGCCGAAGCCATCCGAACTTTCTCCACCCCCCTCTCCACCGGCCAGACTTTCCACGTCCGCATGCAGAACGGCTGGATCTGGGAAAACGGCGGCGGCATCGGCGTTGCCCTCGAGTCCGCGGAAGGCGTGTCCATCTGGCAATGCTATTTCAACGGAGGCGACACGAACTACAACGTCTCCACCGGCGTCACCGATATCGCCTGGACCGATGCCGGTCTCGACATCACCTACGAAATCACCGGCCCCTCCGACTACGAGGTCTCCATCCAGCCCGTTGGCGGCGGTGATCTCCGCCAGTACACCGGCACGGTCGGCGGCCAGATCGCCCGATTCCGCGCCTGGTCCTACAGCAACGGCACCGACGACGGCCAGAACTCGAACCGCGACTTCTTCATCAACAACCTCAAGATCACCTCGCCGTCCGAACCCGGCGTCGCCACCAATTCCGACTTCGTGGTGATCACCCGCCAGTCCGGCGGCGGTCCCGTCCCGCCCGAAATGGACTTCAATCCGGACTTCACCGGCCAGGGCCTGGGCTTCCGCGTCATGGAAACCGTTTCCGGGGCCACTTACGCCGTCTGGGCCAGCCCTGTGATCTTCCCCACCCAGAACTGGCAAAGGATCGACAGCACGGAAACCAACGCCGGCGGTGGCCCGGTGGACCTGTCCATCACCAACGAAGTCCTGCGCACCAATTTCTACCGCGTCGGCTATACGCCGTAACCGCCTTTCCCCAACCGGACCGCCTCTGCGTGCCCCCGAACCAAAACGCCACACCCAGACTCAAGGATGATCCTGCCATGATGCCGCGCTCCCCCCTCCGCCTCGCCCTCGCCCTGTTCCCGCTGTTTGCGTGGTCCGCCGCGGCGGTGCCCATTCATGTCACCCACCTGTGGCACATGCATCAGCCCATCTATTACCCGTATGAAAACGCGGTGACGGCCGACAACAACGGGCGCATGCCCTACAGCATCCTCGGCAGCGTCTTCGACGGCGACCGTCGCAGCGCCTACCAGTACTGGCCGCCCGCCGCCGTCGGCTACGCCCATGACCGCGGCATGGCCCATGCCGGCTCCCAGGTCAGTTATTCCGGTTCCCTCGCCGAAAACGCCAACGCCCTGAGCTATAACACCGGCAACTACCGCGCCGCCCGCAACGACAAGCAAACCTCCCTGGGCAACCCCCGCCTCGATCTCGTCGGCATCGCCTACCACCACAGCCTCATGCCTCTCACCTGCCCGGAATCCATGGCCATGCAGATCCGCCTCCACAAGGAACAGTACAAGGA
>JAHDSS010000267.1 GCA_018432565.1 Kiritimatiellia bacterium | reverse complement strand
GTTCGCAGTCCTGGACGGCGATCCAGCGTCCGTCGGGTTGCTGCACGCGCACGGCGTAGCGGGAGGGCAGGCCGGCGGCGCGAGGCGCGCAGGCGCGCAATCCGGCCAGGCGGGCCGGTTTCTCGAAGCGCAACGTCAGCGCCAGGCCTTCTTCGCCATCGGTCTTCGGCCAGGCGGCGCCGGATGCGCGGTCGAACAGCGGATGCGCTTTGACCGGCCCGGGCCAGCCGTCGATCGAATCGGGCCGGCGGCTGCGTTCCAGCCGGCGGGGAACGTCCGGGGCATCGAGCAGGACATAGGGCGGGGCGTCGCGGATTTCGACCGGCGGCGCATTCACAGCGGCGAAGCTGCCGGCAAGAAACGGCAGATGGCGCCGGGGCGCCAGCCAGGCGCCGCGGTCGCCGAATTCCCAGGCGAGCTGATGATCGAGGAACCGGTCGCTGAAGGCGGACGCAACGACCGGGCGGGAACGGGAAAGGAACGTCAGCCGCGCGCCGTCGTAGCCTTCGGTTTCCGAGCCGGCATGCAGCACGGCATCCCATCCGCCGGCGCGCGCGGCGTCAATGACTCCGGAGAACTCCGCGAGCGTCTGGCGGGCGTCGGGGGCGCGGGTGCGGGCGGCGCGGACCATGCCGGCGGCGTTGTAGGCGGCCAGCAGCAGGGCAAAGGCGAATCCGGCCCGGCGCAGCCACCGGGCGGGGGCGGCGCACCACTGGACCAGGCACCAGCCCAGCAGCAGGGTGACCGGCGCAATCAGATAGCGAGGGACGAATCCCGACATCGGATGGGGAAAATAGGTCAGGGCAAACACCGCGAGCATGATCCCGACCAGCCGCGTGGTTGCCCGGCCGGCGGCTGGGGCGCGGCGGCGAAGGCCCAGCCAGAGGCCGCCGGCGGCCAGCAGCGCCAGGCAGGCGGCGGCCAGGCGGTGCAGAATGGCCGGCGGATAGGTCCACAGCACCGATTGCGCCAGGTCGTGGCGGATCAGGGCGCGGAGGCTTCGGGCGGCGGCGGCCAGCGATACGCCGGCGAACAGGGGCGGTTCGACGTGGGACGGTTCCGCCAGAAACTGCGGCAGAACGGCGGCGGCGACGGCGGCCGGCACGACCAGATAGACCAGCCAGGGCCGCAGGGGGAGGGGGCGGCGGCGCCACGCCAGGAGCCCGGCAAATCCGGCCGCAGCAAGACAGGGCAGCACCTGCAGGTTGACCCACAGGGCGATGCCGGCCGTCGCCGCCAGCGCCAGCGCATGGCGCAGCGAGGGCTGGAATCCGTCGCGGGTCAAAAACGGCAGGGCCAGTCCCAGCAGCACCAGACCGAAGAAATAGGTTTCCGGATAGCCGCCGTAGGGCGCGGTGGTGTACCAGGCGGCCGGCCAGCCGGGAAAAGCCGGCACGAGCGCGGCGGCCACGGCCGCCCATCCGCCGTATTCCCGGCGGAAGAATCCAAACGTGGCGGCAATCCACAGCAGGGCAAAGGCAATCGGCACCAGCGTCATGGTGACGCGGCCCGCGGGCAAAACGGCGAAGACCGCCGCCGTCAGGTAGGCTTCCAGCGCGCCGAGGTAGGACTGCCCGGCAAAAAACGCCGGGCGGTCGCCGTCGAGAATGTCGAGAGCCATCTGGCCGACGACGGCGGTGTCGAGGGTCGGCACGTGCGCGCACCAGGCCAGATAGAGGCGGAGT
>JAHDSS010000033.1 GCA_018432565.1 Kiritimatiellia bacterium | reverse complement strand
TACCCGGCCGCAAATCAGCCCGGGTGACCTGTCGCCGCGACGGGGAATTCCTCTGAACCGCCGGATGCGGAGCCGCACGTCCGGTGGTGTGGGAGCTGGGACTGACCTTCACCGGTCAGTCCCGGCGACCCGCTTGTGCTCATGATTCTTCGAAGTTCTCTTCAATCGGCTTCGACAACTCGATAGAATGCTCTACGCTCTGTCATGGGCAGGTCCACTGAGATACTCAGACCGCTTGCCGGAAGTGCAAAGCTCAGATTCGACCACGAGAAGTCGAGTAAACTATCCTTGAACTGTACTTGGTAGGCTTTTCCATTTTCGGTTTCCGCCACTATCCGCAAGTAGCCGGGCCGGTCAATCGAAGCGTGGGAAAGCGGAACCGGAATGGGCTTGGCCCCGGCTCTGATTGGCTGATTGGGCCTCGACTCGTAGGCCCAGTCCACGATTGTCAACCCCTGGACATATATCCAACCATAATGAATATCGTTGCCCGAATTGAAACGAACGCCGAGGTAACCTTGCCCCTCTTGGCCGATCTGACCATACACCCCAGATAAGCCGTCACTGAACCAATATGCGAATAAATATGCGTATGTGTGCGTGGACCATGCCATGTCGACCGGGGGCGATAATCCAATCCATTCGCCAGGCGAAACACTAGCGACATAGGTGCCTTGGTTCAGGATGTAATTCGATGTCGGCAAACCGACATATATCTGCTGAATGCCTGAACTAGATGGATAATCATGTGAGACGATCCAGAATCCTTGTGAGAAGGTGAAGTCAATCGTACCATCTTGATTCATATCCAGTTCTGCAGATGGTTCGTAAGCCTGAGGTATCCAAAAGCTTGGCCCAGGCGAGTAGACGATAGTGCTTTGAGCCCACGCCCACGGTGCGCTAAGGATGAGAAGTGTGGCGAGCAGACGGGTTTTCATTTCACTGCATATAATACACCAGTTAATGTGCGGGCGTTTACTCATTTATTTGTGCACAGACCTTATGGCTGAAGCTGGATCGGCTCAGCCGCCTCCGTGTAAAACAGTGGCGTGCCTGCGGGGGTTCCGCGGGCTGCCCGGCAAGCCGGGCCTATCCGCAAAGATAGAAACATGCAGCAACAAACCACAGGACACGCCATGAAGAAAGCCTACATCGGAATCGATTCGCATAAAGCACAAAATACCGTCGCAATCGCTTTGGCCGGGCGGGAGGACCCGGAGCTGTACG
>JAHDSS010000001.1 GCA_018432565.1 Kiritimatiellia bacterium | reverse complement strand
GGAGGAGGCCATCGAGCTGGACGAGCGGAAGTTTCCGCGGCTGATTCCCGATCGCTGCACGCGCTGCGGGCTGTGCGCAGCGGTATGCCCCGGCGCGGAGGTGCGGTTTGGCGAGCTGTCCGAGCAGGTATTCGGCCGGCGCAACGGGGGCGGGGGATTCGACGGGCAGGTGGCAAAGACCTACGTGGGGTATTCGACGGACGACCGCCTGCGGTCGGGGGGGGCGGGGGGCGGCATGGTCACGGCGCTGCTGTGGCACCTGCTGCGCACCGGCGAGGTGGACGGCGTCCTGGTGACGCGGATGAACCGCGAGCGGCCCTGGGAGGCCGAGCCGTTTGTGGCGACGACCTACGAAGAGCTGCTCGCCAGCCAGGGGTCGCGCTATGCGATCATCCCGATGAATGTGCTCTGGCGGGAGCTGCGCCGGCATTCCGGCAGGCTGGCGGCGGCGATTCTGCCCTGCCAGACGCACGGGTTCCGCCGTCTGCAGAAAGCCGATCCGGAGCTGGCGGGGCGCCTCACGGCGGTGATCGGGCTGTTTTGCGGCGGGTCGCTGGAGCCGGTGCTGGCGAGGGAGATGCTGGCGGTGCGGGGCATCCGGCGCGGGGCGGTGGCGGATTTCAAGTTCCGCGGCGGGGACTGGCCCGGGCAGATGCAGGCGGTGCTGAAGGATGGCCGGGTGCGGCCGCTGCACTATTCCAACTACAAGGACGGGGCGTACAACTATCTGACGTCGCTCTACATGCCCGAGCGCTGCCAGACCTGCCTGGACGGCTCCAACGAGTTTGCGGACGTGGCGGTGAGCGACGCGTGGACGCGCGACGAAAAGGGCGAGTACAAGTTCAAGGCGCATTCGCGTCTGCTGGTGCGCACGGAGCGGGGGGCAGAGCTGGTGCGGGCCGCGGCGGAGGCGGGCGACATCGTGCTGACGGATGTCTCGGCGGACCCGAGCTACCAGACCCACCGGATGCAGACGCGGCGCAAGGGGTCGCTGGCGCCGCTGCGGGTGGAGCGCTGGAAGAAGGCGGGCCGCCGGGTGCCGCTGTACGACCGGGGGCCGCCGGACGACGCCACGCGACGGGAGAGGCTGACCGAGCGGCTGTCCTCGGCGCTGCTGCGCGCGGGCAAATGGCGTCCGTTCCGCATGGCCGCGATGGGGTTCCTGACCTCGTGCTGGGCGATTCCCCTGATCCGCCTCCGGCTCTGGCTGAAAAAGCGGAAATACGCCAAACGGCGATAGGGTTTCCACGGTGTGGTCCGGCGGCTGCCGGATTCCACAGCGTGGAAAATCCGGATTTTTAGAGGGGGGGGCGCGGGGCGGAATGCAAAATGCTACAATTCACGGGCTGCCCCCTTTTTCTTTTGAGGGCGATCGAGGCGGTCCATGAGGGCGGCGGAGGCGCAGGCGGGGTTGCGCATGAGGCGGGCGCCGCGGGTGACGTTGCAGAGGGACCCGCCGATGCGGCGGGCGATTTCGCGCTGGGGGACGCCGTCGCGCAGGAGGCAGAGGATGGCCCATCGCTTGTGGAGGGCGGCGGCTTCGGAGCGGGTAAGGAGGTCGGAGAGGACGCGGCGCATTTCGGCGGGGTCGCGGACTTCGCAGAGGGCCTGGAGGAGGTGGGCTTCGTCGGGTTTCATGGGGCCGGGGCGGGTTCGGGGGGGGCCTGGTCTTCGAACTGCATGCGGTAGAGGCGCTGGTAGATGCCGCTGTGGGCGAGGAGTTCCTGGTGGCGGCCGCGTTCGACGATGCGTCCGCGGTCGAGCACGAGGATCTGGTCGGCGCGCTGGATGGTGGAGAGGCGGTGGGCGATGGCGAAGACAGTGCGGCCTTCCATGGCGTCGTTGAGGGCGAGCTGGACGGCGCGTTCGGATTCGGTATCGAGGGCGCTGGTGGCTTCGTCGAGGATCAGGACGGGGGGATTGCGCAGGAGGGCGCGGGCGATGGCGAGGCGCTGGCGCTGGCCGCCGGAGAGCAGGAGGCCGCGTTCGGCGATGACGGTGTCGTAGCCGTTGGGCATGGCGAGGATGAAGTCGTGGGCGTGGGCCTTTCTGGCGGCGGCCTCGACCTGTTCGCGGGTGGCGTTGGGTTCGCCGTAGGCGATGTTGTGGAAGACGGTGTCGTTGAAGAGGATGGTTTCCTGGGTGACGAG
>JAHDSS010000243.1 GCA_018432565.1 Kiritimatiellia bacterium | reverse complement strand
GCGCGTGACGGTCTCGCCGGCGACCTGGGTGAAATCGTTCTGCCCGAAGGCCCCGCCCCAGGAGGCGATGGGTTCGCGGACGGTGACGCCGCCGGCCTGGCGCTGGTTATAGGAGGTCATGGACTTCTGGAGCCAGCCCGCACCGTAGGCGACATTGTTGTTGAGGTTCACTTCGAGGATGACCGCTTCGATCAGCACCTGGGCCAGCATGATGTCCACGGACTTGACCACGTCCTGCAGGGCGGCAATGTCGCCCTTGGTGCCCATCAGCAGCAGGGTGTTGGTGCGCTTGTCGGCCAGGATCTTGGTGTTGGGCGAGAGCTGGCCGATCTTGCCGGCGACGTCTTCGCCCACGGCCTGGCGCACGCGGTCGGCGGCGGCAGCCCGGGCGCGCACGTAGTCCTCCAGCGCGCGCGCGCGGGTATCGCCGGCCGCCGCTCCGGCCGAGTCCTCGCTGCCGGCCCGGCCCGCCGTTTCCGACTCGGACTTGGCGGCGCCGATGAAATCGTTGAGCAGCCCGGCGATCTCCTCGGCGTCGGCGTATTCCAGCGCGAGGACCTGGACAATGACCTCGGGATCCACGGGGCGGTCGAGCACCGCCACGATCTTGTCGAAAAAGGTGAAATTCGACGGCCGCGAGATGACGATGATGATGTTGGTGCGTTCGTCGGTCAGCACCTTGACCTTGCCCTGGACGATGCCGCGCTCGGCCATGGCGGCTTCGAGAGCGGCGGCGCTGTCGGGGGAGGACGACGGTTCGGCCGCGGGCTGGCGCGCGCGGATCATGCCGGCCGGGCGGCGGATGACGGGGGCCACGGGCTGGGCCACCTGCGCGACTTCCTCCTTCTTCTCGCTGTCGCTGATCAATTCGTTCAGCCGCGACGCGATCTCGGAGGCCTTGGCGTGCTTGATTTCATACACGCGGGTTTCGACGCGCGTCTCGGTCGGCTGGTCCACCATCTCGAGAATTTCGAAAATGCGCCGGAGATTGGACGACGTCTCCGTCAGCAGCAGGCTGTTGATGCGGTCGAAGCGCTGGACCTTGCCATAGCCGTGCAGCATGGGCTGGACGATGTTCACGGCGTCTTCCATCTCGATATACTTCAGGCCGACCAGCTGGCTGACCAGCGCATCGCTTTCGGGGTGCCCGCCCTCGGGCAGGGTTCGCTGGATGGCCATGCCTTCGGCCGGCGCCTTGTCCGTCTGGACCACGCGGAAAAACCGGTTGCCCAGGGGCACCAGGGTCAGGTTGGCCATGGTCAGATGGCTGTCCAGCGCCTGCAGAATTTCCGCCGGGGTGAGTTTCTGTCCTTCGAATTTGGGAAAGGTCGCGTTGAGGCCGGGGGCCTTGATCATGGTGCGCCCGGTTTCCTTGGAATAGATTTCCAGCAGCAGTTCAAGCGGCGCGTTTTCCTGCCATTTGAGATCCTTCACCAGTTCGCCGTCCCGCAGCACGGCGGGGGCGGCTTCGTACTCGGCGGCAGCGGCCGGAGCGGATTCGGGCGCCGGGGCGTCGGGGCGGCGAGACGGGCGCAGGCGCGCGGTCCGGGCGCGAAGGGTCTCGGCCCGCGACGGGTCGGCCGCCTTCTGGGCAAAGGCCGGAGCGGGAACCGATGCCAGCAGAAAAGCGGCGGCCAGGCTCCAGGTGAGGCCGCGGGCGAAAAGGCTGTCTCGGATAGGCGTCATGGCGTGTCCGTTGGGGTTTGGCTGTCCGCCGGGGGCGGCGGAGCGGCCGGGGATTCGGTCTGAGGCGGCGCGCCGGCATCCCGGCGGTAGGCGAAATCGATCGTGAAGGTCCCTCGCAGGCGGCCGGGCGGCTCGTTGCGGCCGCCGGCCGGCTGGATGGACAGCTGGCGGACATCCGACACCGCGCCCTGGGACTGCTGGGCGAAGAGGAAATTCACGAGAGACGGCAGGTCGCCCTCCCAGTAGCAGGTAATGGCGGTTTCAAACAGGTCGCCGGCCTCGCGTTCCGGCTCGGCCTCGCTGCGGGTCAGGGTCAGGCCGTTCAGGCTCTTTTCAAGGGTCAGCAGCAGTTCGGCCTCGGCCTGCTTGCCGGCGGGAAACACCGGCAGGGTGTCGCGGAATTCGGCCAGCCGGGCTTCGACGGTTTCGCGGCTGTCCAGCAGAAGCCGTGCGGCCTCGCGACGGGCCAGCAGGTCTTCGCGGCGTTCGGCGAACTCCGCCCATTCCTCGAACTTCGGCTCCAGCGCCAGATACGTCAGCGCCAGGGCCACGACCGCCAGCGTCAGCGCCAGCAGGTTCAATTCGCGGGGGGCGATTTTCACGACCGCTCCTCCCCCGCTCCCGGCAGGCGGATGGTCACGCTGAACTGCGAGCGCGGCCCCTGCGGCGTGTTGCGCGTGCTGACGCCTTCAAACTTCACCTCCGGAAAATGACCGGTCTCGTCCAGCGCCTGAATGAATCCATACACCTTGTCCGGCGCATCGGCTTCGCCGCGCAGAGACAGGGTGTTGCCCTTGCGATAGACAAACGACGTCAGATCCGCGCCCGCAGGCAGATGCTCGGACAGCACCCGCAGGCTCTCGAGGGCGGAATAGGTGCGGTCGGCATACTGCGCAAACTCCAGCACCTTGGCCCGCAGGCGGCGGATCTCCAGCGCCGGGGCTTCCATCGCTTCCACCTCGGCCTGCAGGCGTCCGAGACGGCCGCGTTGCACATTCAGCAGCGACCAGAACAGCCCGATGCCCAGCAGCCAGGCGGCGGCGAATACCGTGACCGACCGCAGCAGGCGGCGGCGCACCGCGCGCTCGGCGTCGGCCTCGCGCCATTCCACCGGCGCCAGATCCAGCGCCAGGGGCTGCGCCGGCTCCGCGGCACGGCGCGCCAGGCCTTCCGACACCGTCGGCAGCTCGGCCAGCGAATGCGTGAACAGCGCTTCCAGGCCCAGGGCGGCCCGGAGGGATTCCGCCCAGTCCGCCGGTTGGTCCGGCGCATGAAACACATGCAGGGTGGGCGCGGACGCCTCTCCCCACTCCGTTTCCAGCGAGGTCAGCGAATAACCGGTTTCCTCCACGCACTCCGCCATCCACGCCTGCAGGTCGGCGGCATCCGCCGTCTCCGGCCTCGGCGGCAGGGATCGGAACAGCAGCGGCGCGCCGTCCCTCGCCACGATCAGGTCCACATTCGCGCCGTCCTGGCGCACCAGCAGCTGGGACCCCAGCGCCGGCACGGCTCCGCTCTGCTTCAGCACCCACCACCAGCCCAGCGGCTCCACATCCACCCGGTCCGGCAGCGCCGCAGCCTCCTGGAGGGTGCGGCCCCAGGCTTCCACCAGATCCCGGCGCACCGCCGCCATCACCACCAGCGAGGAGGCCTCGGTCGTTTCCAGCGTTTCCGCGCCCAGCGCCATGGTCTCCACGGGAAACGGCGAATACTTGTCCGTCTGAAGTTCGGACATGCCCCGCAACTCCTCCGGGTCCGTGCTGGGCAGCAGCGCCACCCGCAGCAGCGCCTGGTCGCCCGGCAGGGCGACGGCCAGCCGTCCGCGAATCCCCGTGAGATGCGGACGCAGCGCTGCGCCGGCGCCTTCGCCCCCAGGCGGGCCCGGCCATTCGGCCTCCCCCCGGGTGTGCACATCCCACGCTTCCTTCGCGCGGCGCAACACCGTCCATTCCAGGCGATTCCGCTTCACGCAGATGCCGGTAATCCAGGATGCGCCCATGCCTATGAAATCCTCTCCATTTTCGAGACGTCATTCTATCCCCCTCCCGGACGGCAAGCAACCGGATTCGCCGGTGGAATGGAATTCGGCATTGCCATCGCCCCCCGGCATCCCGCAGACTGGCCCCCGGCATGTACAGACTGGTCTTTCAATCCGGCCGCCATGAAGGCAAGCGCATTGTGGTGCGCCAGGCCCTGACGGTGGCCGGACGCGAT
>JAHDSS010000503.1 GCA_018432565.1 Kiritimatiellia bacterium | reverse complement strand
CGGCGGCCCGCCGGGGCGGGGGGCGGGGGGCAAAAAATCCGGATTTTCCACGCCATGGAAAAGTTTTCCACACCGTGGAAAACTTTTTTCCACGCTGTGGAAAATCCGGAAAGCCCCCCCGGTCTTGTGCCGGGGGTGAATCAGTTTTCTGCGGAATGCCGGGTCAACGTCTGAATCCCATGATCCCCGGCAACCCATTGCCTTGCCCTCCCCACGCGCTCTTGTCGCTACGGGAGGCGCAGTTCGGCGATGGCCTGCAGGCGTTGGATAATGGGGAGGTGCTGGGTGCAGCGGGTTTCGCACAGGCCGCATCGGATGCAGCGGGCGGCGCCGTCGGGGTCCAGTCCCCAATGCAGGCGCAGGCGGTCGCGGATGTCGCCGGGAGAGGCGCCGAGCTGGATCCGGTTGTGAATGTCCATGTACTGCGGAATGGGGATGTCCTGGGGGCAGGGCAGGCAGTAGCCGCAGCCGGTGCACATTTCGTTGAAGCCGCGTTCGATGCCGGCGCGCAGGGTTTCCAGGTGCTCCGGGGGGCGGGGCGAGAAGCCGTGCAGGGCGTTCACGGCGGCCTCGAGTTCCTCCATGGCGCTGAACCCGACCAGGGCGGTGGTGATGGCGGGGTCGGAGACCAGGAAGCGCAGGGCGGCGGTGACGACATCGGGGTCGCCGGGGCCGCGGATGAAATCGAAGGCCTGCGGATGTTGGGGGATGAGGCCGCCGCCGAGGGGATTCATGGCCACGACGCCTTTGCGCAGGCGGGCGGCGGCTTCGACGCCTTCGCGGCGGTACGGGAAGTTGATGGCGCAGTAGCCCAGGGTGACGAGATCGATCTCCGGATGGTCGTCCAGCAGGCGGGCGACATCGGGCCCGCGCATGTGGGTGGAGACGCAGACGTGTTCGATCAGGCCTTCGTCGCGGGCGCGGAGGGCGGCGGCCAGCGCCCCGCCGTCCACCCGCCGCCGCCAGTCGGCGGGATCCATCACGCACCAGAGGTGGAAGAAGGCGATCCGGTCCAGGCCCAGGCGGGCCAGCGACCGTTCGAGGCTGCGGCGGAATCCGTCGCCGTCGGGTTTCGAGCATTTGGAGGAGACATACAGCGGCAGGGGCGAGTCGGGCATCGTGCGCAGGGCCTCGCCGACAAGGTCCTCGCTGCGGTCGTCGCAGTAGAACGGGGCGGTG
>JAHDSS010000330.1 GCA_018432565.1 Kiritimatiellia bacterium | reverse complement strand
TCTATGCCGCCACTCCGGAGTGCGTGGATACCACCATCTGCAACGGCCGCATCCTCATGCGCCACCGCCAAATCCCCGGCGAGGACGAAATTCGCCGCGCCTTCCGCGACGTCGCCGCCACGCTCCTCTGACCCCTGAGTCCTTCCCCCTGTCCCCTGTCTCCGCCTCCCCCCTGAACCCTGACCCCTGGTCTCTTCTCCCGGTCTGATTCCCCTGGAGCATATTACAATTTCGTGTAGCCATTCCCAATGGAGCCGGGAAGTGAATCAACAGCCCCGCGCCCAACGGGCGCAGCTACAACCGATCCGCCTGAGCCCCGCGCCCAACGGGCGCAGCTACAACCAATCCGCCTTGCTGTAGCTGCGCCCGCTGGGCGCGGCTATGAATAGTTGAAAAACGCCCTGTGGCCTTTCCAATACACATGTAGCGCCCCAACCGCCCGGCTCGGCGGGGACGCCTCGCCCTACCATAAGCCAGATGGGGCAGGTCTTGGGTAGGGCGAACCCTCCGGGTGAGCCGGGATGATGGATTGTTCATGGCTACATCATTTATGAAATGGCCCCAGCCGCCACCTGCCTTGCCCACCGCCAGGTCCACCGGCCGCCCCCGGCCTTACCGCCGCCCCGACAGCACCCGGCGCAGCACGTCCTCCAGCGGCTCATCGGGCTTGAGATCCCCGGCCATATCCTTGACCATTCGCTGCGCTTCCGCCTGCTTGTACCCCAGCGACACCAGCGCCAGCAGCACATCCCGCAACTTGGAATCCACCGGTCCGGGATGCGCGCCGCCCGTGGCGGCTGCAATCAGTTCCCCGCGCCCCAGCTTGTCCCGCATCTCCAGCGCGATCCGCTCCGCCGTTTTCTTGCCCACACCGGAAATGCCCGAAAGCCGCTTCACATCGTTCCCGGCTATCGCCGCCTTCAACTCCCGCACCGGCAACCCGCTCAATACCGCCAGCCCCAGTTTCGGCCCGATTCCGCTGATGTCCGTCAGCATCCGGAAGAGCGAACGCTCCTCTTCCGTCATGAACCCGAACAGCAGGTGGGCATCCTCCCGCACCACCAGCACCGTCAGCAGGCGGATCCGTTCGCCTTCGCGCGGCAGCCGGTCGTAACTGCTCAGCGGAATCGCCGCCTCGTAGCCCGTCCCGTTCACGTTCACCACCACGCGCGTCGGCTCTTTCGCCTCCAGCACACCGTCCAGAAATACCATCATGCTTCGCCTCGTTCCTCGGCTGGATGCTTGTCTTCACGCAAAAACCCGCCGCGCCCGGAGGCGCCGGCGGGTCCATGCGGCTGTCCGTCTGGCGGACGTGTGCCCGATCCGCAAACCGGTCCGATCAGGCAGTGGCCTTCTTGGCGGCCTGGGCGCGCTCTTTCAGCCGTTTCACACGGCGGTCGCGGGCCTTGCGCTTTACGCGTTTTCTCAGTTGCTGTCCCATATGTGCGCAGGGTCCTATCAAAACACCGCCCGCCAAGTCAAGCATTGCGGATTGCCCTGGGCCGCCCCGCGCCCTATCGTATCCGCCATGACCAACCCCTTTGACGACCGCGCCCGCTCCTGGGATGACGATTCCAGGCGCCGGCGCATGACCGCCGGCATCTTCGATGCCCTCTGCCGCCGCATCCCCCTGCAGCCCGACTGGAACATCCTCGACTACGGCGCGGGCACCGGCTTGCTGACCCTCGCCCTGGCCCCGCGGATCCGGCACGCCACGGCCGTGGATTCCTCGCCCGGCATGCTGGCCGTTCTTGCCGAAAAAGCCCGTTCCGCCGGCGTCGCCAACATCGAAATCCGCCCGGGGGATTTTCAGACCGATCCCCCGCCGCCCGGCCCCTTCCATCTGGTGGTGTCGGCCATGACCCTCCACCACGTCCGCGATGTCGAAGCCGTGCTGAACACCTTCTTCCGCCTTCTCGCGCCCGCCGGCCGGCTGGCCGTCGCGGACCTGGAAGAAGAAGACGGCACGTTCCATTCCACCCCCCACAACGTCCATCATCTCGGCTTCAACCGTTGCATCCTCGCCCGGCAAATCGCCGAGGCCGGATTCGAAGCCGTCGAGTTCACGGCCGCCGCGGAAAGCGAGAAAAACGGCCGCCGCTACCCCCTCTTTCTGGCCACCGCCCGCCGACCCGCTTGACTCAGATCCCCGGGGCCCGGTGTGCCGGGTGAATCAGCCCCAATCAGCCTGCCCCCTCTGCTTTCTGCCTCCGCCCTTGAACATTGGATATTGGGTATTGGATATTCCGTCCCCCCGTCCCCCTCTCCCTGTCCCTTATATCTGGCGTTTTGCCTCCAGCCGTCCCAGCACTTCGTCGGGTACATTCAGTCCCCCGAATCCCACTCCCAGCCGGATGCCCGGCGACACCTCGCCATGAAAATCCGACCCGCCCGTCGGCACCAGCCCCGCCCGGTCCGCCATCGCCAGATAGTCTTTCGTCAGATCCGCCGAATGCTCGGAATAATAGCACTCCACGCCCGCCAGCCCCGC
>JAHDSS010000139.1 GCA_018432565.1 Kiritimatiellia bacterium | reverse complement strand
TTCTTGTAGAGCGCATCCGTCCGGCGGACCACGCCGAAGCCCCATGTGCGGTGCAGACACAGCGCGCCGGGCTGGAGACTTCGCAGCAGACGGAACCGCCGGACGCATTCGCGCGCCGCCAGGCGCTGGCCGAATCCCGATTCGTGAATCAGCGCCAGCAGCAGGGGATTGGAACCGGCAACGGTGTCCGCCGCCTTCACCCAGTCCTTGCCGGTCATCATCTCGGGCGGCGTATGCTCGGCCCGCCACTTCAGCACCTCGACGCCGCCGTCCACGTCCCCGGCCCTGGCCAGCGCTTCTTGCGCCATCCCCGCCCATTCGCGGAACACCTCGGGCGCGCCCGCGCGGCGGGCGTCATCCAGCACCTCCAGCCAGGCCGCGGCGACCGCCTGTTCGTTTTCCAGCAGGGCCAATACCCGGGTTTCCAAATCGTTTTGCGTGACGGTGTCGCTCATGCTCCCTCTTTCCCAAAAAACAATCCCGCAGAAAACCAGATCAGGCCGTCAAAAGCAAGCCGGGCCGGAATTGGGCATTGTCAGGGCCGGGGCCCGGCGGTACCCTGTCCGGCATCATGACCACGACAAGCCCCATGCGAACCGAACAGGACTCCCTGGGCCCCCGGCGCGTGCCGGCCGATGCGCATTACGGCGCGCATACCTCCCGCTCCATCGAAACCTTCCGCCTCTCCGGCACCCCCCTCCCGATCGAGATCATCCACGGCATGGCCCTGCTGAAACTCGCCTGCGCCCGGGCCAACGCCCGCCTCGGCCTCCTGCCGCCCGAAAAGGAAACCGCCATCGCGGCCGCCTGCCGCGCCGTGCTGTCCGGCGCCCACGACCGGGACTTCCCGATCGATCTCTACCAGGCCGGCTCGGGCACCTCCTCGCACATGAACCTCAACGAAGTGCTCGCCAGCCTCGCCAACGAATCCCTGGGAGGGACCCGCGGCGGCAAATCGCCCGTGCATCCCAACGACGACGTCAACATGGGCCAGTCCACCAACAACTGTTTCCCTTCCGGCGCCAAGATCGCGGTGCTGGGCCAGGCCCTTCTGCTGGCGGATGCCCTCGCCGCGCTC
>JAHDSS010000349.1 GCA_018432565.1 Kiritimatiellia bacterium | reverse complement strand
GGTGATGAAGCGCTCGCCGTTGACGACGGTCTGCTTGCGGATGTAGTCGTCGGGGACCTGGGCGAGGTTGGACTTGGTGACTTCGATGAAGTAGCCGAAGACCTTGTTGAAGCGGATCTTGAGGGACTTGATGCCGGTGCGTTCGATTTCGCGGGCCTGGAGTTCGGCGATCCATTGCTTGCCGTCGTGGGCGGCGGCGCGCAGTTCGTCGAGTCCGGCGTGGAAGCCTTTGCGGATGACGCCGCCTTCCCTGATGGCCATGGGGGGGTCGTCCACCAGGGCGCGGTCAATGCGGGCGACGAGGTCGTCCTGCGGCTCGATGGCGGCGGCGAGTTCGCGGAGGCGGTCGGCGGACGGGGCGGCCAGGGCATCCTTGAGGGCCGGGAGGCGGGCGAGGGAGGCGCCGAGGGCGCGGACATCGCGGGCGTTGCCGGATCCGGAGGACAGACGGGAGAGGAGCCGTTCGAGGTCCTTGATCTCGGAGAGAATGCCGCGGAGGGTGTCGAGGTCGCGGCGGTTGTTCAAAAAGGATTCGACGGCGTCGTGCCGGGCGACGATGGCGGACAGATTCTGGAGGGGGCGGACGAGCCAGTCGCGGAGGAGGCGCGAGCCCATGGCGGTGTGCGTGGTGTCCAGCGCCTGCAGCAGGGTGGTGGGCGCATCGGAGCGGGACGAGCCTCGGGAAGCGATGAGATCGAGATTGGAGAGGGTGGATTCGTCGAGCATCATGGCATCGGCGGCGGCGCGGAAGCGGATGCGGCGGACATGGGCCGCGTTGCGGCGGAGGTCGCGGGTGACATAATAGAGCAGGGCGCCGGCGGCGGCCGCCGCTGCGGGGTGGCCTTCGCCGCCGAAGCCGTCGAGGGACTGCACGCCAAAGTGGCGGCACAGGCCGTCCACGGAGGTGGCCGGGTCGAAGATCCAGTCTTCGCGGGCGGTGACGGCATGGGCGCCGGCGGCCTGGAGAGCGTTCAGGAAGCGTTCGTCGGCATGAAGGGATTCGGAGAGGATGACTTCCGGGGGGGCGTAGCGGGCGAGATCGTCGAACAGCGCGTCGGCATCGGCGGATTCCTCCATCCAGAAATCGCCGGTGGAGAGGTCGAGCATGGCCAGGCCGAAGATGGAGCCGAGCCGGTGGAGGCCGGCGAGATAATTGGGGCGGGCGGCATCGAGGACGGAGTCGGTCAGGACGGTGCCGGGGGTGACGATGCCGGTGACCTCGCGCTTGACGATGCCCTTGGCGAGGGCGGGATCTTCCATCTGGTCGCAGAGGGCGACTTTTTTGCCGGCGCGCAGGAGCTTGGCAAGATAGAGGTCGGCGGCGTGGTAGGGGATGCCGCACATGGGGGTGCCCTGGCGCTTGGTCAGGGCGATGCCGAGGATGTCCGAGGCGATGACAGCGTCTTCGAAAAACATTTCATAGAAGTCGCCGAGCCGGAAAAAGAGGATGGTGCCGGGGTCGATTTCCGCCTTGGCGCGGCGGTACTGCGCCATCATCGGGGTTGTCTTGCTCTTGCTCATCCGTGCGGGCCAGTAGATCAAACCCGGGGGAGGGGTTCAATGCCGGTTTTGGGCGGCGGCGGCTTCGGCATCGGGGAGGCGGCTGTCGAGGAGTTTCTGTTCGAGGAGGGCGGCGAGAGGAAAGAGTTGCCTGTGATCGAATCGGATTTCCCTGCGCGGGTCTGATTCATCCATGCTGCGAGGGATGGGGGGCATCTGACAGCATTTTGACCGCATTTTGACGGCATCGTGAAAACAGTTGCATGGGGCGGGGGAGTCCTGCTAGCTTCTCTGGCTGGCAGTAAGGAGTTATGTGGCCCTATGGCGAAGGAAAGCGATCTGATTACGGTATCCGGCGAGGTGGTGAAAGTGCTGCCGGCGACGATGTACCGCGTGCGGCTGTCGAACGGGCACGAAATCCTGGGGCATATTTCGGGGAAGATGCGGCGGCATTTCATCAAGATCACGACCGGGGACAAGGTCACGGTGGAGATCAGTCCGCATGACCTGACCAAGGGGCGGATCACGTTCCGCGAAAAAACCTGAGACGGTTCACCGAATCGTGAACGGGAAGAAAGCGAAGCCTTCGGGCTTCGCTTTTTCGTTTTCGTAGAGAGGGGGGTTACGGGGGGAGGGAAACCCGTCCGCGGTAGAAATGCAGCCCGGTGGCGGGGGGGATCCATTCCGGCTGCCAGGCGCCGCCGGTGCCGGGAGCGTTGGTGAGGTTGGACCAGTCGGGGGATTCGATGAGCGTCGTGGCGTCGATCCAGTAGTGGCGTCCGGTGGACGTGGGCTCAAAGCCGATGACCAGGGAAGCCACGGTGCCCGTTGCGCTTAGCGGATGCAGGAAACTGGCGGCGTTGGTCGGGTCGGTATCGGCGACATATTCCTGCCAGGTGAAACGGCCGTCTTCATCCACGTCGTTTGTGGCGGCGGCATCGAAATTGTTGGTCCAGCCGTGCTGCGCCAGCCACCACTGGGGAGTGGCGTTGGTGGCCAGCAGGGCAGTGAAGGTCGCCTGCACCGTTTGGGGGGCGTCCATGAGGAGGTCCAGGGGATTGTTTGTTCCGGAGGCGTCTCCGGTCCACTCCGCCAGAACGTAATACGCGTCGGGGAGGGCGGTAATCTGGGTGGAGACGCCGCCGGGCTGCCAGGAGTCCGGGACATTGACGGCGCCATGTTCGCCGGCTTCGGTATCGAGCCAGTAGTTGGTGGTCCACAGCCAGGTGAGTTCGGCGTGGTTGGTCAGGGTCATCGTGAAATT
>JAHDSS010000566.1 GCA_018432565.1 Kiritimatiellia bacterium | reverse complement strand
GCACGAAACGCTGGCCTTTCACGACGACACCCCCCTGCGCTGGGAGCGGCTGGACTCCCATGCCGGAATCGTCCAGGCCTATCGCGACCTGATCCGCCTGCGCCGCAACCTCGACGGCGTCACCCCCGGCCTCCGCGGCGCGGGCGTCCGCGTGATCCATCTGGACAACCATCTCAACCTCATCGCCTACGCCCGCTGGCACGCCGACCGCCCCGACGACCCGGTGGTGGTCGTGGCCAACTTCTCGGCCGTGGACTATGACACCGAGGCCTGCCCCATCCCCTTCCCCGCCCCGGGCACCTGGTACTGCCATTTCAACTCGGATTCCTCCCGCTACGCCCCCGATTTCCGCGACCTCGGCACCGACCGCGTCGAGGCCGTCGGCGAGCCCCCCGGCACCGCCCTCCGCATCGGCCGCTACAGCCTGCAGATTTTCTCCCGCCATCCGCCGGCGCCCTGAAAGGGGACCCGCGCGGATCCTCCGGGCCAGCCGCAATCCGCCGGCCCCCATCCACCCGGAAAATCCACCCCATCCGCCCCGCCGGCGGCGTTACGCCACGGGCCGGCCGTCGCGCAGTTCAACAGGGGCAACAGGGAATAGGGGTCAGTCCTTGCATTGTAGCATTATAGACTTCAGGCACCCGCGATCATCTCCCCGCATTTCAACCGCCCGAACTGCCCGGCTGATGTTGCTTCGATGCCCAAGATTCAGCTGCTCACAAATCCATTCGCAAGAAACCGGCGTGGCGGAACGGATCAACCAGGTCAAGGCTTGTTTCCGTTTATCCGTGCTTTTCCAGTTTCGGACATCCTTCAAATTGGCTTTCAGTGCCTGAAGCCCTTTTTGCAAAAGGGCCTCTGCCTTTCTTCGATCCTGTCCCTTCACTTCTTCGCCCGAATACGATTCGCGTTTCCGCGTCTTCATACGCTCGCCAATGCGTTCCAGCATCTCTTCTCGAAAGCCGTCACCTCCCAACACCCATCCGCGCCGAATGGATTTCCATTCCGCCGACAAGAATTCGCTTTTGCCGAGAACGTCCCGAACCCGTCCCTGAATATATTGGAGATAGCCTTGCCGGTTCAGGCCGCAGCTACCCAAAACCCGTTTTGTATCCAGCCAGAACGGGCGAGCGGCTTTACCGATATACGCCGGATAGCTGCTCCACGGAAAGTCCTCCAGTCGTTCAGAAGCCGTTTTCAACATTCTGGCCCGGACCGGATTCAGATGGATATAGTCGCTGACTGTCCGGAAATAGCCCGGCTCGCCGGGATCCATGATGATGGCTTTGTAGCGCCCCTGAAACAAATGTCCGCACAAATGATGTCGGGCATTGAACCGGGCCGTGTATGTAGTCTGCAACCAACGCATGCCATCAACCAACCCCCCGCTGGGTGTTTCCAACAGCAGATGATAGTGATTGGGCATCAACACATATCCATGGATCCGCCACTCCATCCGCTCGCAGGCCTGCCCTAACGTCTCCAAAAAACGTAAACGATCTTCATCCACCTTGAAAATGGCTTCCCGGCGATCCCCCCGACACATCACATGGTATACCGCCCCGGGATATTCAATTCGCGGACTTCTGGGCATGAATCTCAGTTTCTTCCCGCCAACCCCGCCCTGTCAATCATATTGCTACAATGCAAGGACTGACCCCTGCTGACCCCTATGCCGCACTGGTGCGGAAATAATGGCCCGAGGTAGGGCGAACCCTCCGGGTGAGCCGCTCACTGCCCCCCCAGCCCCGCCCCGCCGGCGGCGTTACGCCACGGGCCGGCCGTCGCGCAGTTCAACGTGGCGGCGGCAGCGGGCGGCGACGGCTTCGTTGTGCGTCACCATCACCAGCGTCAGCCCCTGTTCGACCGCCAGTTCGAAAAGATAATGCAGGACTTCATCGCCGGTCTTCGAATCGAGGTTGCCGGTCGGCTCGTCGGCCAGCAGCAGCTCGGGCGCATTCATCAGGGCGCGGGCGATGGCGGCGCGCTGCTGCTCGCCGCCGGACAGCTCGTTGGGACGGTGCAGGGCGCGGGCGGACAGCCCCACGCGGTCCAGCAGCATCGCCGACCGTTCGCGCAGGGCGCGGCCCCGCAGAAATGCCCCGTGCGCGCTCAGTCCCGGCAGCAGCACGTTCTCCAGCACCGTCAGTTCCGGCAGCAGGTGGTACGCCTGGAACACAAAACCGATCTTCCGGGCGCGGATGGCCGACCGCTCGCGGTCCCCCGCGGCATACAGGTCGCGCCCGCGGTACAGCACGCGGCCGGCCGTCGGCCGGTCCAGCCCGCCCATCACGTGCAGCAGCGTGCTCTTGCCCGCGCCGCTCATGCCCGAAATCGCCAGCGACTCGCCCTCGGCCACCGCCAGCGAGACGCCGCGCAGCACATCCAGGGTGCGCGCCCCCATCGGGAACGAGCGCCGGACGTCCACGGCTTCGATCAGGCTACTCATAGCGCAGGGCCCCCACGGGATCCAGCCGCGCCGCCTGCCACGCCGGAATCACCGCCGCCAGCGTGCAGATCACCAGCACCGAGCCCGCCACCAGCGCCACGTCGCCGGGCACGGTGCGCGACGGCAGCTCCGCCAGATGGTACAGCTCCTCCGGCAGCAGCTGCATGCCGAAGCGGTCGTTCAGGAACCGCAGCAGGTGGTTGCGGTACTTCAGCACCGCCAGGCCCGCCGCAATCCCCAGCGTGGTGCCCAGCAGCCCCTCCACCCAGCCCTGCCAGAAAAACACCCGCATGATGGACCCCGACGAAAATCCCAGCGACCGCAGCAGGCCGATCTCCCGCGTCTTCTGCACCGTCACCGTGATCAGCGTGTTCGTGATGCCGAACGCCGCCACGATCGTGATGAATATCAGCAGGAAGAACATCATGTTCTTCTCCACCCGCAGGGCCGCGAACAGCTGCTGGTTCTGCTCCATCCAGGTCGTCACCCGCACCCGCGGCCCCAGCCGCTCCCGGAGCACGGCGGCCACGTCCCCCGCCGCATACGGATCGTCCGCCATCACCTGGATCGCCTCGTAGCCCGCCCCCGCGCAGAAATCGCGCGCCTCCCACAGCGAACCGACCACGTACCCCGCGTCGAATTCCCACATCCCCATCTCGAACAGGCCCGCCACCCGCATTTCCGACGGCAGCCGGATTTCGTCCTCGGCCAGGAACGTCGCCGGCGAATACACCGTCAGCGTGTCGCCCACCCCCACGCCCAGCCGTTCCGCCAGATTCTGCCCCAGCACCACCCCGCCGTCCTCCACCGAGAACTCCCCCGCCACGAGATTCTCCGCCAGCCGGCTGACCCGACTCTCCCGTTCCGGATCAATGCCCCGCAGCAGCGGCGTCTCCACCTGCCCGTCCGGCTTCTGGATAAACACCAGGCTCTGCAGAAACGGCGCCGCCCCCTTCACCCCCGGCACGGATTCGATCGCCTCGCACAGCTCTTCCTCGTCGCCTGCCAGCCCGCCGGGCACCGCCACCGTCAGGTGCGCATTGAAATCCAGAATCTTCGTCCGCCACATGTCGTCGAAGCCCGTCATGACCGACAGCACGATGATCAGCACCGCCACCCCCAGCAGCACCCCCAGCACCGACAGCAGCGTCACCACCGAGAGGAACGTCCTCTTCGGCTTGAGGTACTTCAGCGCCAGGAACAGTGAAAACGGCAGCGTC
>JAHDSS010000181.1 GCA_018432565.1 Kiritimatiellia bacterium | reverse complement strand
CCCCGCCTCGTAGCAGATCGCCACGTCGGCCTTCTCCAGGCCGTACTTGGCCAGCACCCGCCGCAGCACCCGCTCGAAACCGTCCAGGTCCGCCGGGGCCTTGCCGTACAGCTCCGGGTCCTCCCGCCCGGCCAAAGCGATAGCGACGGTATTTTGTGCTTTATGCGAATCGATTCCGATGTAGGCTTTCTTCATGGCGTGTCCTGTGGTTTGCATGGTTACATGTATGCGGATAGGCCCGGCTTGCCGGGCAGCCCGCGGAACCCCCGCAGGCACGCCACTGTTTTACTCGAAGGCGGCTGAGCCGATCCAGCTTCAGCCATAAGGTCTGACCAAAGACATGATTAGCAGAACTCTATCCGCAGTAATCGCAATCGCCTACATCGCTACGGCCTACTTTACGGATGGCGGCGAAACCGCCTTCCGCGCGGGGATGTTCCTGATCCTCCCGATTGCGTGCATCTGGTTTGGCGATTCCATGGGCGGCTATGTCGGCGGCACGATGCGGGGCCAATACATCAGTTCGTCCACCCCGGGGTGCCTGGTGGTGGCGGGCGGGTGGCTGCTTCTGATTCTCCCCGCGGCCATCGGGCTGATCAGCTTCATCCGCTCCCCGGGATGAAGGCCGGTTCGAAGTCGGCCAACGGATCGAATGCACGTCCTGGTCTCCCGCCGCAGGGACGGCGGGGCGGCGGGAAAGCGGGCCGGAAAACCCGTTGCGGGCGGGTCTTTCAGATGGTAGGCTGATCGGCAATCAAATTCCCATCATCCTTCCCCGGAGGTTCCTCATGGCCGCACGCATCACCCGCGAATTCCTCGAACAGATTCCCAAGACCGATCTGCACCTGCATCTGGACGGCTCGCTGCGGGTGCCGACGCTGATCGAACTGGCCAAGGCCGCCAAGGTGCCCCTGCCCTCCGAGACCGAGGAAGGCCTCAACGAACTGGTCTTCAAGGAGAAATACCAGGATCTGCCGGACTACCTCCGGGGATTCGGCCTGACCTGCGCCGTTCTGCAGACCGCGGAGAACCTTGAGCGCGTCGCCTACGAACTGGCCCAGGACAGCATTGCCGAGAACGTCCGCTACATCGAAGTCCGCTACGCCCCGCAGCAGCATATCCACCCCGGCCTCACCATGGACGAGGTCGTGGAATCCGTGAACCGCGGCCTGGCGCGGGCGCAGCAGGAGCACAACGGCTCGCCATCCGTGAAGCAGGGCGGCGACATTCCCTTCCACTACGGCATCATCACCTGCGCCATGCGGTTTTTCAACCGCCACATGTCCGCCTACTACGCCCAGCTCTTCGACGTGATGCCCCACGCCCCCGCCAAGGAGGTCATGGCCGTCGCGTCTCTCGAAATGGCGCGCTCGGCCGCCGCCCTGAACCACGAAAAGGGCATTCCGGTCGTCGGGTTCGACATTGCCGGCGCCGAGGCCGGCTTCCCGGCCATTGACCACCGCGACGCCTACCAGTACGCCCACGTGCATTTCATCAAGAAAACCGT
>JAHDSS010000173.1 GCA_018432565.1 Kiritimatiellia bacterium | reverse complement strand
GATCGCCCCTCGAACCGTGCCGATGCTGGCCGGTCCGCCGTTGGGCTGGATATAGACCTGCCCCCGCACGTCCGCCCCATCCTGCCGCAGATCCAGTTCCAGGTGGCCGCTGACCCAGTCGTTGCGATAAATGCCGCTCCAGTCGCCCGTCACGTCAAGCGCTGCCGCCGCGGGTTCGTTTTCCGCCTCAGCGGCCTCCTCCGCCGCCGCAACGACGTTGGTCGTCACGGCGCCGGTCACGTCATTGGTCACGACGACCGTCGTCTCCCCCCCTCATCGTCGTCGTCATCATCATCGCTGCACCCCAGCGGACCGGTAAGCGCCGCAAGAACAACCAGAAGCATCGCAGTCCAACCGAACGGCATCCAATTCGACTTCATGGCTACCTCTTCCCGATGCACGGCGCATCTGACCGCTCCTTCTAGCACAAGGGGTGCGCGGGTACAAGCCTGTCGATTTTCCCGACCCCGGAACGGCGCATCGGCGAAGGGGTGTCGCCAGAATGAACCCTCGCAGCGAGGGGCTCCCGTCCCGCGCGGATCGCACGCGACAGGAGACGCGTGCCGCGAAGGCTAGCCATTGCGTCCGTATTCTGATCTCTGTCCTCTCTCCCCCCCGCTCAATCCGCCCGGTGCGTCACTTCCACGAGGTGATAGCCGAACTGGGTTTTGACCGGGCCCTGAACCACGCCCACTGGCGCGCTGAACACCACGTCGTCGAATTCCTTGACCATCTGCCCCGGCGAGAACGTGCCCAGGGCCCCGCCGTCGCGCCCCGACGGACAGGCGGAATGCTGCTTCGCCAATTCGGCGAAATCCGCCCCGTCCGCGATCTGTTGTTTGAGGTCGTTGCACTGGGCTTCGGTGGAAACGAGAATGTGACGAGCGGCGGCTTTGGCCATGGGTTTCTCCTGGGTTCGGGGTTGAAGGCCCTACCATGCCCGGTACCGGCCGGAAATCAAGCCCGGATGCCCATACGCACAAAAAGCCCCCGCGTTGGTGGCGCGGGGGCGGGAAACAACCGGCGGTTACCAGTTGACGAAGAACCGCTGCATGAGGGGTGTCCAGCCCAGCAGGACCGGGGCAATGACCAGCGAGACCACGCTCATCAGCTTCATCAGGATGTTCAGCGAGGGCCCGGCGGTGTCCTTGAAGGGATCGCCGACCGTATCGCCCACCACGGCCGCCTTGTGCGAGGGACTGCCCTTGCCGCCGTGGCTGCCGCCTTCGATATGCTTCTTGGCGTTGTCCCAGGTGCCGCCGGCATTGCTCATGAACAGCGCCATCAGCACGCCCGAAGCCGTCACGCCCGCCAGCAGCCCGCCCAGCATTTCCTTGCCGAAAATGAATCCGATGCCTACCGGGGTCAGAATGCCCAGCAGCGCCGGCACCGTCATTTTCTTGATGGCCGCGGCGGTCGAAATATCCACGCAACGCGCGTAGTCGGCCTTGGCGCCTTCCTTGCCTTC
>JAHDSS010000535.1 GCA_018432565.1 Kiritimatiellia bacterium | reverse complement strand
TCCCATGAGAGGCCTCCTGTGTTAATGATCTAGCATATATGCTAGATACTATTAGACGCGAAAAAACGCCGATGCACAAGAAAAAAAGTGCAACGGCGCAAAAAACTAGTACCGGGATCTAGTCAAAGGCCAAACCTCAGAGCCCCGGCGGGAAACCGCCGGGGCTTTTTGGTTTTCAGTCCCCGCCGATCGGCCGGGGCCCTGGAGCATTAGAATGGATGAAAATGCTCTAGTCCGGGGGCCGGGGGCCGCCGTACACGTACGCCACATGGGCCGGATCCATTGGCTTCGTCGCCAGCGCCACCGCCACCGCCGCCAGAAACGACAGCGGCAAGGCCACCACGATCGGATCCACCACCGTCCACGTCAGGCTCCAGTCCGCCGGCACCAGGTTCGGCTTCCCGAACCATGCCTGGCACAGCCCGATGCCCCCCGCCGTCTTCCCGTTCACGAACAGCAGCCAGAATCCGCTCGTCAGAAACCCCGTCAGCAGCGACGCCACCGCCGCCGGCTTGGTCATCCGCCGCCAGAACAGTCCCAGCACGAACAGCGGCAGGAACGACGACGCGCACAGCCCCATGAAAATCGCCGTCGCCAGCGCAATGATGTTCCCGCGCACGTATTTGCCCAGCACCAGCGCCACCACGATCCCGACCACGATGGCAAACCGCGTGACATGGATGGACTTGCTGCCATGCTCGTGGTGCGCATACTGCTCGAACACGTCCCGCCCCAGCGCTGTCCCCATCGTGTGGAACTGGCTCGACATTGTGCTCATCGCCGCCGACAGCAGCGTCAGCATGAACACCACCCCGAACCAGTGCGGCAGCGCGCTGCGCACGTACGCCGGAATCAGCGTATCCGTGTTCCCCTGCAGCGTCGTGCCCAGGCCCACCGACCGCAGCACCGCGTTCAAATGCGGTTTCAAGATGTCCGGCCCGCCCGCTTCCCCCTGCACAATCTCCGTCTTCTCCGTCCACAGCGCATAGTTCAGCGGCGCCTCGTCGCCCGCCCCCGGCAGCCGGTAGCTCACGAACCGCTTCGCCCGGTCTTTCACTTCCTGCGGCGCGTTCGCCGTCACCAGCGACAGCTTGCCCTTGCCGTCCGGCCCCGGATCCAGCCGCGCCGCGTCGTCCACCACCTGGCAGACAATCTCCTCCTGCTGCGCGAAATACACGTTCGACAGCGCCCCCACCGTGAACGCCACCCCGGTCATGAACAAAATGAAGATCCCGCCCGCCGCCGCCGCCCGGTTCAGCGACTGCTTGGACTTCACCGTCATGAAACGGACAATCAGCTGCGGCTGCGCCAGCACCCCGATGCCCACGCCCATCACGATCGTCGAGACCAGGATCCACCACATGTGATAGCCCACCGCCCCCGGCATCGGCGCCCCCGGTTCCGCAAACCCGAACCGCGGCATCGCCGTCCAGCCCTGGTGCCCGATCGCCTTCAGAAATCCCGGCACCTGGTCTTTCATCGCTCCCAGCGCCAGATGCGCCTCTGTCACGCCCCCCAGCCGCGCATAGGTCGCCACCAGCAGAATCGCCATGCCCACCAGCATGATCGCCCCCTGCATCGCATCCGTCAGCATCACGCCCTTCAGCCCGCCCGCAATCACGTACGCCGCCACGATCAGCGCGAAAATGTACAGCGCCCCGTCATAGGAGATGTGGAAGATCGGCGCCATGAACTCCGCCCCCCCCACCATCACCGCCATCGCGTACAGCGGCATGAAACAGAAAATGATCAGCGCGCACAGCACCTGCAGCAGCCGGCTGTTGTAGCGCTTGGCAATCAGTTCCGGAAACGTGTGCGCGTCCAGATGGTGCCCCATCCGCCGCGTCGGGTTCCCCAGAAACACGAACGCAATGAAAATGCCCACGAAGATGTTCAGCACCGTCAGCCACAGCACCCCCATCCCCAGGCTTGCCGCCGCCCCCCCGAAGCCCACGATCGCCGACGTGCTGATGAACGTCGCCCCGTAGGACAGCGCCATCACGATCGGATTCGCGCTGCGACCGGCCACCAGATAGTCCGCCGCCGTTTTCGTCCGTTGGTACCCCAGATACCCCAGGTACCCCGTCAACATCAGATAGAAAATCACCAAGATGATGCTCAGCAAATCCATGCCCGCCTCCTTACAGCGCGTCTTCGACTTCGGTCTTCTCTTCCCTGGCCCAGTCCGTGTCTTCCTTCTTCACCGGCTCTTCGCCCTTGTTCCAGTTGACAATCCCGTACCCCACGCATACCACCGCCCCCGCAATGCTCAGCACATACGCCAGCCATACCGCCGGACTTTCTATTCCCAGAACCATCTCGTCCTCCTTTTCTCCGGACGGCCGGAAAGACGCCGCGCCTCTTCACCATCCCGTGACGCCATCTTCCTTGTTCCGGTTTTCACGAAACAATGCAAAAATGCCCCCCACCTGCATTTTTCATGAAATCTTCATGGCCGGCTTTCCCGCACGATCGCCTCCCGATTGCCCGTTGCCTGCCGCCGGAATTCAGGGTAGGCTGGCCCCGTCATGAACCCATGCCCCTCCCCCCTTCGTTGCCTTGCCCTGCTCGGTGCCTTGTGTTTCTCCCTCGCCCCCGCCGCCCGCGCCCAGGATCCCCGCGGCTACCACGGCCGATGGAACGATTGGAATCACGCCCCCATGAGCCTCGACCGCGGCGCCTGGCGCGTCACCGTCCAGGCTGTCGCCGCCGACGACAACGATTTCAAAATCGCTTCCGAAGGCTGGTCGAACGAGTGGACCCACAACGGATTCCTTCCCCTCGGCGAAGTTGGCACGGCATACACCTCGGGAGGCAACACCGCAATCGAGGCCGTGCCCGGCCGGTTCTATTCCTTCGCGATGGTCGACGTGGCCTACGGCGTCCAAGGCCGGATGATCGTGCAGGAAACCGAAAACCCGCCCGTCGAGATCGCTTCCGTCGATCCCGCCGTGGCCGAGAGCAACGCCGTCGTGACCCTCGCCACCTCGGCCGCGCCGGGTCCCGGCGAACGCCTGTTTGTCCGCTATACCTTCCATAACTGGATCTCCTCGGCGTTTGCCGAAGCCTCCGGCAGCGGCACCAACTGGACCGCTGAGATCCCGCATGCGCCCGAAAACGCCGGCCGGACCTGTGCGTTTTACGCGCTGTCCACCACCGTTGCGGCCCCCGCCCACTCCGACGCCGATCTCCAAACCCTCCGCTGGAACGATAACGCCGGCGCCGGCTATTCCTACGCCGTCCCCGGCGACCCCCCGCCCGCCCGGCTTGTTATTAATGAAGTCCTGTCCTCCAACGATTCCAGCGAACAGGACGAGGACGGCGACTACTCGGACTGGCTCGAAATCTGGAATGACAG
>JAHDSS010000078.1 GCA_018432565.1 Kiritimatiellia bacterium | reverse complement strand
GTGGAAACCAACACCCCCGGGGGCCGTGCATCGGCGCCGGGGGTGCTCGATCAAACAAGGGCGAAACCTATGGCCTGACGGCCTATTGTGCAATAATAAATTTCAGGAAGGCGAACCGTGGGGCGCATCTGCGATTAGGTACACCTTTGGAGTCATCTTGAGCGAAGGCGCGCAGCGCCGGAGTCGAAATCACTCGGCCCCATCCCAATGGCCGGCCGGCGGGGCCAAGCCGAGATCCCTCGACTCCGCCTTCGCGCAAGGCTTCCTCCTTCGCCAAGGCTATGGCGGACAAGTCGGCGGACAAGTCCGCTGGGATGACAGTCACACAGCCTGTTGTCTTCGCGGCACACGGCTCCTGTCGCGTGCGGCTGGTTTAGGATCCGCGCGGGACGGGAGCCCCGCGCTACGGGGGCCGATTCTGCCTACACCCAATTGGAGATGCGCCCGCCGCTCCCGTTCAGGGCACGAGCGGCTTGCGGTCCTGCACCAGGCGGTAGTAGCGCGGCTGCCTGGCCGGAACGCGGTCATGCACGATGATGGGCTCGCCCGACGCGATGGCGGGGATGTTGACGGCATCGGGCAGGATCTTCCACCGGGCCCGGGCGCCCATGGCCTCGGCATGCATCACGGTGTAGTACATGCCCCGCACGCCGATCCACGACAGCGTGACCTCGTCGCCCGACCGGGCGACCGTCAGCGTGGTTTCGCGCAGCGGTTCGACTTCCTCGCGAACCGTCATGCAGCCATAAAGCGCCGGCAGCGCCAGCAGCAGCGCCAGCAGACGGACGGACTGGAAACCCCGCGGCATGGAGAAAGCCGGCCGGGGTTACGGGGCGGGGATTTCCACCACGTCGCCCTCCCGCACTTCGACGGGCTGCATGGGGGCGGCGGCTTCCGGCGCGCGCGAACGGCGCGAGCGCGTGAAGTACTTGAAGAACGACGGCGCCGGATCCGTCACCGGAGCCTTCTCGTCATACCAGCTCTGGCGGCGGGCGGCCTCGGCCTCCTCGGCCTTGAGGTTCGTCAGGGTCAGGTTGTAGCGACCGGCGAACCAGCGCCAGTCCGCCGGCGTGAACGGCAGGTAGCGGCCGATGCCGTTGACCAGTTCGTGGGTGTCCAGATCGGGCAGCTGGATCACGTCGGCGCACCAGGCGTTGATGGAGCGCAGATCCGCCGGCAGCAGGGCGTCGTCGCCCAGGAACACGGTGCGGCCGGGATGCGCCTGCAGGAACGCGCCGCTCTGGTAGTCGGTCAGCGACAGCGGCATCCACTCGTAGCCGTTCCACACGTGCAGCACCGGCTCTTCCATCGTGCCCTGGTAGCTCACCAGCACGGTGGGATAGCGGCGCGCCACGTCAAAGGCCACCTGCATCACCGAATAGCGCGCGGGCACCACCAGCAGCACGGCATTTTCCTGCGCCGTCGCCGCGGAAATCCCGGGCCCCGTCAGGGCCGCCAGGCACGCCATGGACATCCAAAAGTATTTTTTCATTTCCGCTCTCCTTCGGGTGCAACCGAACTACGGGGGGCATTCAATCATGTCCGCCCCCCCGATGGCAAGCCCCGCGACGCCTCTTCGCGCCGCGGCCGCCGCCAGCTGCCCCAGGGCGATTCCCGCATCGTTGGGGGGGATCTCCCGGTGCCGCCAGACCCGGAATCCGTCGGCCGCCAGCCGCCGCAGCGCCCCGGCCAGCAGCCGGCGGTTCTGGAAGCAGCCGCCGGACAGGCATACATCGGCCAGCCCGGTGCGCCGGGCGACCGCCGCCATCATCTCCACCAGGGTCGCATGGAACCTCGCCGCGACGCGCGCCGGCGTTTCGCCGCCGGCCAGCATGGCCGCGATCATCGGCGCCCAGTCCAGCGCATCCCCGATCCAGCCGAACGGATAGGGTTCGGCCTCGTCCTCGCCGGCCAGCGCCTCCAGCCGCATGGCCGCCTGGCCTTCGTGGCTCATCACCTGGCAGACGCCCAGCAGCGAGGCCGCGGCATCGAACAGCCGTCCCGCGCTGCTGGTCCGCACCACGTTCAGGCCGCTGCGCAGCATGCCGTCGAGCACCGCCAACTCCGCGGGGGAACATCCCGGCGGGGGATGCGCCGAGCCCATTTCGCGCAGCACGCCGAGCGCGGACCGCCGCGGCTCCCGGGCGGCGGCGTCTCCGCCCGCCAGCGGAAACGGCCGCAGCCAGGCCACGCGACGGCTGTCCGCCCGGGTGCCCGCCAGAAACTCCCCGCCCCAGACCGTGCCATCGTCGCCCATCCCCGTGCCATCCCACGCGATCCCCAGCACCGGCCCGTCCAGGCCGTTCTCCGCCATGCAGGCGGCGATGTGCGCATGGTGGTGCAGGACAGATTCGACGGGTACCGGCAGCGCCGCCGCCCCCCGGGTCGAGGCATAGTCCGGATGGAAATCGGCCACCGCCCGGACCACGTCCAGCCCGTGCAGCCCCGCCAGGTCGTCCACGGTCCGCCGCCAGAGGCGCACGGCGCCCTCGTGATCCAGATCGCCGATGTGCGAACTCATCACGGCGTTTCCGCCCGCCGTCACGGCCACCGTGCTTTTCATCTGCGCACCCGCCGCCAGCCAGCCGTCCGGCACGCCCGGCAGCGGCAAGGTGCAGGGAGCCATCCCTCGTCCCCGCCGCATCCAGACAGGCCCGCCTTCGCACACCGCCATCACCGAGTCATCCATCGGGCGGACAATCGGCCGGTCGTGCCGCAAAAAGAAATCGGCAATGGACCCCAGCCGCGCCTGGGCCTCGTCATTGTCCGTGCAGATCGGCTCGTCGGTCCGGTTGCCGCTGGTGGCCACCACGGGGAATCCCAGGTCGCGCATCAGCAGGTGGTGCAGCGGCGTGTACGGCAGCATGGCGCCGATCCACGGCAGGCCCGGGGCGACCGCCTCCGCCAGCCCCCGGCGCCCGGCGCGCTTCCGCAGCAGCACGATCGGCGCAGCCGGCGACTCCAGCCAGGCGGCTTCGGCCTCCGACAGGTCGCACGCCTCCGCCACGGCATCCCGCGACGGAAACAGCAGCGCAAACGGCTTTTCGTCACGCTGCTTTCGCTCGCGCAGCCGCCGGACCGCCGCCGCGTCCCGCGCATCCGCCATCAGGTGGAACCCCCCGATGCCCTTCACCGCCACGATCTGCCCGTTCTTCAAGGCGTCCGCCGCCGCCCGCAGCGCGTCGTCGCGTGCCGCCAGCGCCGCGCCCCGGGCATCGGTCCAGGTCAGCTGCGGACCGCACACCGGACACGCATTCGGCTGCGCGTGGAACCGGCGGTTGCGCGGATCGCGGTACTCCGCTTCGCACGCGGGGCACATCCGGAAGGCCTTCATCGTGGTGTGCGCCCGGTCGTAGGGCAGCGCCTCCAGAATGCTGAACCGCGGCCCGCAATGGGTGCAGTTGGCGAACGGATAGCGGTACCGGCGGTCGGTCGGATCGAGAATCTCCCGCAGGCAGTCCGGACAGGTCGCCAGATCCGGCAGAATGCCCGCCACGCGCGCGCCGTCCGCCCCGGCGCTCAGCCGGATTTCAAACCCCGCCGGCAGATCCCCGGGCGCGGGCCGTTCCTCGACGGACTGAATATCCGCGGCGGCCGGCAGCCGCCCCGGCAGATCCGCGCGGAAGCGCGCCACGGCGCCGAGAGGACCGCCCAGCGCCACCTCCGCGCCCGCCGGATCGTTGCGCACCCAGCCGCGCAGCCCCAGCTCGTGCGCCAGGCGGAACACCACCGGACGGAACCCCACCCCCTGCACCCGCCCGCGCAGGCGCAACAGAATGGATGTCTCTTCCGGCATGACGAACCAATCTACCCCAGCCCGCCCCCGGTTTCACGCACAAGATTCCGGGCCGGCGCGACGGAATTCATCCGCCCCGCCGGACGGCGGCGGCGGGAAACGCCAGCCGCAGCGTCAGCCGCCGGTCGGCGTCCAGATCCGCCTGGATGTCCAGTCCCAGCCGCTCGGCCAGGGCCTGGACAATCGAAAGCCCCAGCCCGAAACGCTCGCCGCCGGTACGGGCGGGATCCTTCCGCCAAAACCGTTCAAACAGGTTCTCCAGGTCTTTTGGCTCCAGATGGTCCGTCTGGTTGGACACCCCCAGGACGCCCCCCCCGTCCGGGGCGGCGGTCCAGTCGAGGATGACCGTTGTATCCGGCCGGCTGTAGGTCAGCGCATTTTGCAGCAGGTTGCCCAGAGCGATATCCAGCAGGAATTCATCGGACAGCACCTCGGCCGCTTCCGGAATCCGGTTGTCCAGGCGCAGACACAGAGGATTTCCGGCGCCGGCCGCGCATTCCCATCGTTCCTGCGCGAAGGTCCGCAGCCGGACCGGCGACGGCTTCACGGAGACGGCATTGCGGTCCAGCCGGCTCAGTTCCAGCAGGCCGTTGACCTTGCGCTCCATGTCCAGGGCGCTTTGCCGCAGCTCCTCGAACCGCGTCCGCACCAGCACCGGATCCTCCGGCCATTGGGCGCCGATTTCGCAGGCCAGCCGGAATTCAGCCACGGGTGTCCGCAATTCGTGCGCCACGTTGCTGGTGAAGCGCCGCTCCCGGGCAAAGGCGCTTTGCAGGTCGTCCAGAAAACCGTTCAAGGCGCCCAGCACGGGCTGGAGCTCCGCCGGCGTGGACGGCAGGCGGACGCGACGGTCCAGCGTCTTCGGCCCGAGTTCGCGGATCTGTTCGTTCATCTGTTCGATCGGCCGGAACCCCCGGCGCAGAAAAGCATGAACCACCCCCATCAGGATCAGGATCAGCAGGATCATTTCGCCCAGCACGATGAGATAGATGGTCAGCAGCACCACGTCCAGCGGCTGGCGTCCCCACGCCACGGCCAGCACCACATAGGGCCGACTGTCATCCAATCCCTCCGGCAGCGCCACCAGGTCCGTCTCGTCCTCGTCCACCGCCCATTCATCCGTCCGCGGCATCACCCCGATCTGCACGCAGCGCCCCCGTCGGCCGTCCGGCAGCTTGACGTCGCGGAACACCGTCTCCCCGATCCGGTCCGGGAAAAACGGCAGATCAAACCCGCCCAGTCGCCCCGATCGTTCGATCGGTGTGCCGTCCACGAACCGCACCTGGAAATAGTCCGGGTTCTCCTCCCGTTCGAACTCCGGCAGATATTCATCCGCAAAGTCCACCTCGATGTCCTGCGGATGGCGGAAAATCAGCTGCGACAGCGTCTCGGCCTTGGTTTTCAGCGCGGCGTCGAATTCGCGGACGTCCAGAAAGCGCATGGCCATCGCCAGGGCGACGGATCCCGCCGCCAGCACCAGGGTGGACCCCCAGAACAGCCGCTTCTGGAGATAAAATCCGATGGAGCGCACGACGGGGCCTATTCCACGTAATAGCCGACGCCCCGCCGGGTCCGGATCACCGACCCGGCGCCCGCCGCCGCCAGCCGCTTGCGCAGGTTGCATACCATGACCTGAATCACATTCGTTCCGGGGCAGGCATCGCTGTCGTGCACGGCATCCACCAGCTGCTCCAGCGTCAGGGCGCGTCCCCGGTTCAGGGCCAGCGCCTCCAGAATCGCATATTCGCCTCTCGTGGCGTGTATGCGCCGGCCCTGATGCGACAACTCCCGCGCCGCCGTATTCACCTCCAGCCCGCCCAACCGCAGGACCGGATTCTTGCGGTCGTACTTCCGCCGGACCAGGCTGGCCAGCCGCGCGCACAGCTCGTTGAACGAAAACGGCTTCACCATGTAGTCGTCCGCGCCCAACTGCAGGCCACGCACCCGGTCCTCCACCTGCCCCTTGGCCGACAGGATCAGGACGTGGGCCGGCTGCTCCTCTTTCCGCAGCCGCTGCAGCACACTCAGGCCATCCAGTCCCGGCAGCATCAGGTCCAAAATGATCACGTCATACGACCGATGGCGGGCATACTCCAGCCCAGCCAGGCCATCGCCCACCGCATCCACCGCATAGCCCAACCGGCTCAACCCGTCCCGCAGCGCCCCGGCGATCACTTTGGAATCTTCGATGATCAGGATATTCATGGCCTCGGCGCGGTCCGGCAGCCGGCCCGCGGCCTCCGTACTCTCTCGCCTTGCCCCCCGCCCCGCAAACAAAAAATGCCGGTGCATTAAGCCAATCTTAAAGTTCGTTCGGCACGCTCGGGGCCATGAAACGGATTCTGATGTCCATTTGTGCATCAGCCGGCCTGGTCCGGCCGGAACAATCCGCCCCGGTCGCGTCACCGCCGGTGCGGCGCTGCCAGATGACCGTGATTTCGTTTGGCACCCGCGACGGCGTATATGACCGGCATCTGGCGCAGCTCGCCGCCCAGTGCGATGCGTTCGGACTTCGCCGCGACCTGCGCCTCATCCCCCCCGCCTCCCGCATCGCCGCCTGCCTGCAGAAGCCCGCCTTCATTCGCGAGATGCTCGAGTGCCACCAGCAGCCCGTGCTCTGGCTTGACGCCGACACCCGCATCAACCGCGCCTTCGAACTGCCCGGTGGCCGGTGGGATCTTGGCCTGGTGCCCAACACCTCGTGGCGCAAGCGCCGCCGCCGCCCCACCTGCGCGTTCGTCATCGCCGCCGCCCCCACCCCCTCGGCGCACGCCTTTCTCGATGCCTGGGCCTATCTGTGCGCCAATCCCGGCCTCGCCCCCGGCCGCACCGATCACAGCCGCCTGACCTGGACCCGCGAAATGCTGGACGGGCTCTATGCGGAAATCAATCTGTCCCGCTCCCTGCACGGCGCCCTGACCCGCGACCCCGGCACCCGCAAAGAAAAAACCATCTGAATCCGCCCGGAGCCCGCCGCGGCAAGCCCCCCGCCCTCCTTTTAGCTGAGCGCGGCGGCTGTTCGATCCCGATCCGCCGCACCCGGCAGGCGCCGTTGCAATCAAACCCCATCATGCTTGGATCGAATCCGTGTAATCCGCGAAATCCGCAGCTGGCTGTCCGCCTGTTTCCCTATCCGGCTTCCCCGGTGGCCGCGCCCGCGGAGCGCGGCACGGGCCGCACGGCGACCTCCGGTTTTTTCGGCGCCGCCGGGCGCCCTTCGCCATCGGTCTTGCGGGGCGCCGCGGCCGGGGCGTCCGCCCCCGCCGGCGCCATCCAGCGGGCCAGCAGCTCCTTGCGCGAGGCATCCATCCCGCTGGCGAATTTCAGATAGATCAAGGCCTCTTCGAAGCCGTTGCGGTGGCGCAGGCGGGTCGCGTAGCGGCTCTGGCCCGACGACTTGCGCATCTGCACCTGCAGGCCCAGGATGCGCTCGACGTCGAACACCACCCCCTTGGGAATCTGCGTCAGGTTGGCCTTGTCGCGCAGCACCGTATGCACGGCCTGGAGCGTCGCCTCGAATTCCGGCATGTCATCGGCCGTCAGCGCGGCCGCCATCGCTTCGATGCGCGGACCGAACAGCAGCGCGTGCTGCAAGGCCGGCATCGGTTTCAGGCCCGCCTGCTTCCACACGTCGAACTGCCGCAGCGCCTTCCGGACCCACGGCATGGACGCGTGCCCTTCCGGCGTCTGGAGCCATTCCGAAAACGCCGGATAAATCGTCTGGAACAGCCCCTTCTGCCACGACCGGTCGAACACCGCCTTCGCGCTGCCGCAGTTGAGAATCTTGAGCATCTCCTCGTGCAGGCGTTCGCGGGAGGAACTCCGGAGCTCGCCGCACAGCTGCACGATGGCCTCGCGCGCGCCTTCCTCGATCTCGAAATCCAGCTGCGCGGCGATCCGGACCGCCCGCACCATCCGCACCGGATCCTCGCGATAGCGCGTCTCCGGATCGCCGATCACCCGCAGCACGCGGTTCTCGAGATCCTTCAGCCCGCCGACATAGTCAATGATGCTGCCGTCGGCGATGTTGTAGAACAGGCCGTTGATGGTGAAGTCGCGCCGCCGGGCGTCCTCCTCCGGCGTGCCGTACACGTTGTCGCGCACAATGACGCCGCCGCGCGTAGCGAACATCGGATCGGGCACGTCGGTGCGCCGGCGCGTCGGCAGCGGAATGCCCTCGGCCTCCGGCGGCGGCGCGTCGAACCGCGCCCGGAACGTCGCCGTTTCGATGATCACGTCGCGGAAAAACACATGCGCCAGCTTGAAGCGACGCCCGATGATCCGGCAGTTGCGGAAGATCTTCTTGACCTCCTCCGGGCGCGCGTCGGTGGCGATGTCGAAATCCTTGGGCGTGCGCCCCAGCAGCAGGTCGCGCACCCCGCCGCCGCACAGATAGGCCTTGTAGCCGGCTTCGTCCAGCCGCGTCAGCACCCGCAGGGCCTCATGGGCGATCCGGTCGCGGCGCAGCCCGTGCTGGTGCTCCTTCAAGATGACGCACTCGTCCATCTCAGGCGTCTTTCCCGCAGCACTTCTTGTATTTCTTGCCGCTGCCGCACGGGCACGGGTCGTTGCGCCCGACCTTGGGCGCTTCGCGCTTTACCGTTCCGGCGCCGGCCAGCGCCGCGTTCATCGCGGCCTCCGCCCCGGCGTCCGCCGGCGCGCCCTCCCCGCCGCCGCGGCGCCCGCCGCCGCCCGCGGCATGCCCGCCCGCCAGCGGGGCCAGGTCGGCATGCTGCGTTTTCACCTGCCCGTGCAGGCGCTGCAAGTCGCCCAGGAAGTTCTGATAGGCCTGCGGGGACGTCGTCGCCCGGAAAATCCGCCCGGCGATCTCGCCCTTGATGCGGTCCATCAGGTCCGCGAACAGCGTATAGGCCTCGTTCTTGTACTCCACCAGCGGGTCGCGCTGGCCGTAGGCGCGCAGCCCCACGCCCTGCCGCAGCGTATCCATGTTGCGCAGGTACTCCTGCCACTGCGTGTCCACCGCGTTGAGCATGATGAACCGCTCCATCGAATTCAGCTGCTGGGGATTCTCCAGCGCGCACTTGTCGGCGTAGGCTTTTTCCACGCGCTCGACGACCGCCCGGGCCGTCGCCGCCGCATCCACCCCCGCGCGGCGCCCGTCCGACCGCACCGCCTGGTCCGGGTGGAAGCCGATCGGAAACTGGCTGTTCACCCACGTCGCGAACGCCTCCAGGCTCTCGTCGTCGTCGCCCAGATCCTCCGCGCGGCCGAAAATCACGTCCTGCACCACGTCCAGCAGATGCTCGCGCACCTGCTCCGCCGAGACGATCTGGCTGCGGAAGCCGTAGATGATCTCGCGCTGCTTGTTCATCACGTCGTCGTATTCCAGCGTCCGCTTGCGGATCGAGAAATTCTGCTGCTCCACCCGCCGCTGGGCGGTCTCGATGGACCGGTTCAGCCAGCGGTGCTCCAGCACCTCCCCCTCCTGGATCCCCAGCTTCTCCATGATCCCCGAAATGCGGTCGCTGCCGAACAGCCGCATCAGGTCGTCCTCCAGCGAGACGAAAAAGCGCGACATGCCCGGATCGCCCTGGCGCGCGCAGCGTCCCCGCAGCTGGCGGTCGATCCGCCGCGACTCGTGCCGTTCGCTGCCGATCACGTACAGCCCGCACGGCCGTTCCTCGATCAGTTCCCGCAGCGTCCTGCGGCCCTCCGCCCGGTCCGTCAGCTTCGTGCCGCCCGTGATCAGGTCGCGCTCCATCCACACCACGCCCGGGCCCAGCTTGATGTCCGTGCCGCGCCCCGCCATGTTCGTGGCGATGGTGATCGCCCCCGGCTGGCCGGCGTTCGCCACGATCTCGGCCTCGCGCTGGTGGTTCTTGGCGTTCAGCACGTTGTGCGGAATGTTCACCCGCCGCAGCATCCGGCTGAGAATCTCCGACATGTCCACCGAAATCGTTCCCACCAGCACCGGCTGCTTGCGCTGGTAGCACGCGGAAATCTCCTCGATGATCGCGTTGAACTTCTCCCGCTGCGTCTTGTAGATCTGGTCGTTGAAGTCCACCCGCCGCACCGGCCGGTTCGTCGGAATCACCACCACGTCCATCTTGTAGATCTCGGCGAATTCGTCGGCTTCGGTCTCCGCCGTGCCCGTCATGCCCCCCAGCTTCCCGTACAGCCGGAAATAATTCTGGATCGTGATCGTCGCCAGCGTCTGCGTCTCGCGCTCGATCCGCACCCCCTCCTTCGCCTCGATCGCCTGGTGCAGCCCGTCGCTCCACCGCCGCCCCGGCATCAGGCGCCCCGTGTATTCGTCCACGATGATCACCTGGTTGTCCTGCACCACGTACTGCACATCGCGCTCATAGACGCTGTACGCCCGGATCAGCTGGTCCACCGCGTGGATGCGCTCGCTCTTGTCCGCAAACTGGTTCTGCAGGTCCTGGCGCTTCTCGAACTTCTCCTTGTCCGTCAGCGCCGTGTCCCCGTCGAGCTCCGCCAGCGCGCTCACCAGGTCCGGCACCACGTAGTAGTCCGGGTCCGACGGGTTCATCGTGCTGCAGCCCTTCTCCGTCAGGCTCGCGTCGTTGCCCTTCTCGTCAATCACGAAGAACAGTTCCTCGCGCAGTTCGCGCGCCTGTTCCTTGTTCATGTCCACCAGCATCATGCTCTGGACCTTCTCCAGCAGGCGGCGGGTCTTCGGCTCCTCCATCAGGTGCAGCAGCTGCTTGTTCTTGGGCATCCCCTGGTTCACCTGGTAGAGCTTCAGCATCGCCGTCTCGTCGTCGCCCCCGTCGATCGCCGCCTTGGCCTCCGCCATCAGCTTCGTGCACAGATCGCGCTGCTTGCGCACCATCCGCTCCACCGACGGCTTCACCAGCTGGTACTGCTCGGTCGAGTAGGGCGCGGGCCCGGAAATGATCAGCGGCGTGCGCGCCTCGTCGATCAGGATCGAGTCCACCTCGTCCACGATCGCGTAATGCCACCCCCGCTGCACCATCTCCTGCGGCGTGTAGGCCATGCCCATGTCGCGCAGGTAGTCGAAGCCGAACTCCGAATTCGTCCCGTAGGTGATGTCGCACGCGTACTGCGCCCGCCGCTCCTCCGGCCGCATCTGGTT
>JAHDSS010000540.1 GCA_018432565.1 Kiritimatiellia bacterium | reverse complement strand
GCTCGGGGACGGGTATCCGCTGCCGGACGGGCGGTATGTGATCCAGTTCGACTCGGTGCCGGGGCGGTTGTATGCCGTGGAATACCGGATTGATTTCCCGGGCGGGGAGTGGGTGGAAGTGCCGCTGCGGCTGCGGGCGACGGCGAACCGGACGCAGTGGATCGATGCGGGACCGCCGGCAACGCAGCCGTCCGCGCTGGGGCAGATCCGGGCCTACCGGGTGAAGGAAGTGGCGGAATAGGAAAACCGCATGCCTGGCCTGGGGGCCCAACGGTTTTGGATTTCCATGATCCGGCCCGGAAAAACCGCTTGTTTGCCGGTGGACAACGCGCCATCATCCGCGGGCAATGGAACGGTCCCTGTTTTTCGATCAGCTGGCGGCGGAGGACGATCCGCTGGCCATCAAACCGGAGCATGAGCCCCGGATGGAACGGTTGCGCCGGCGGCTGGGGGAGTTGCGGGGCAAGCGGGTATTCGAGCCCGGCTGCGGGGCGGGCCCCCTGACCCGGCGGTTGGCGGAGTGGGTGGGGCCGTACGGCCGGGTGCTGGCGCTGGACTCCTGCGAGGGAATGACCGCCCGCTGTGAGAGGGTGGTGAACGGACACGGGCATGTCGAAGTTCGCCGGGGGTTCGCGGAGAACGAGGTGCTGGAGGAGAAGGCCTGGGATCTGGTGCTGTGTTTCCGGCTGTATCCGCATCTGGACAACCCGATGAAATTCCTGCAGCAGTGCCGTCGGGGACTGGTTCCGGAAGGCGACCTGGTGGTGGCCAATCTCGAAGGCAGCGCTTCGCTCAATGCCCTGCATGCCGGACTTCACGGGGTGCACAACGACCGGATGCCTTCGGGCGACCGCCTGGCCGCCCTGCTAGCGGAACAGGGCTGGCGGGTGGAGGAAGCGGTTGACACGCCCGAGGAGTATTTTGTCCGGGCGCGGCCGGATTGAGTTTTCCTGGGAATTCCGGCATGGAACGTTCCGCCTGTCCTTCCGGATGCCGGCCTGTCACGGTCACGCCATGGCGGATCGGCCTGCAATCGGCGCGGGCGAATCTGGTCCCCGGCATCGTGCTGCAATCGGCGGCGCTGGCCGTGGTGGTGGCGTATTACGCCGCGCCGGGGTTTCATGCGATCCTGGAGAAACTCTCCGGCTGGCAAGTCCGCTATGGGATCGGCTTTTCCATCGTCATGCGCATGGTGACCAACGGCCTCATTCCATCCCTTTTCTGCGCGATGATTCCCGGCCTGCGTTTGCGGCGTCCGTGGCGGTCGCTGGCGTTCCTGGTGATCTGGTGGGGGGTGATGGGGGCCTTGACGCATGCCTTTTACGCGTTTCAGGCCTGGCTGTGGGGAGCGGAGGCCGGGGTTCGCACCGTGCTGCTGAAAACGGCGACCGACATGCTGGTGTATTCGCCGTTTCTGGCGTCGCCGATCAACGCCATCGCGCATCTGTGGCAGGATCTGAACTGCTCCTGGCGTGCCACGCGGCTGCAGCTGGGGCCGGGCTGGTACCGGCGGATCGTGCTGCCCAACCAGGTGCCGGGCTGGGCGTTCTGGGCACCCAGCGTCATGATCCTCTACAGCCTGCCCGTGCCGCTGCAGATGCCGATGGCGGCGCTGCTGGGATGTTTCTGGGCGCTGATGTGCCTGCAGATCGCCCTGCGCACCCCGGCGCCCCTGAACGAGCGGGCGCCGGGACCGGATGCCGGCAAAACGGAAGGCCGCTCATGACGGCTCGCCGAGGAGAACGGAAGGCGGCGCATTCGGGCGCGATCAGGGTGGATTTCGGTCCGGAGAAGTCGGTGCACGGGCTGTCCTGGGGACAGCAGCACAGCGGATATTTCGGCAGCCCGGAGGTGGCCCGTGCGATGGTGGACACCGTGCGCGGCATCTGGCGGCCGGCGAATCCCGATGCGGTGGTGGACCTGGGCGGGGGAACCGGATATTTTCTCGGGCAGCTGCGCGAGGCCGGCCTGGAGCGGCCGGCGGCGCTCGTGGTGCTGGATGCGTCGGCCGAACAGCTAGGTCAGGCGGAGGCGGCGGGTCTGACGTGCGTGCAGGGGTCGGTGGGCGTGTTCCGGCGCGGCGATGTGGCGCCGGCGGGAGGCCGGGTGCTGTACGTCATGCGTTCGGTGCTGCATTATGCCGGCGAACAGGGATGGCGGCGCCTGCTGCGGCACATCCGGAGGCAGGCGGAGACCGGCGAATACTGGGTGCATCAGACCGCTTGTTTCGAGCGGCGGGAGGACGCAGATTGCCTGAACGCGCTCTACGGAAAAATGCGTACAGGCAAGTGGTATCCGACGGTCCAAGTGTTGGGCGAGGGACTGGAATCGGCGGGGTGGGAGGTGGTGTCTACCTGTCCGGCGCCGGTGCTGCACCTGAAATCAGGGGAGCTGGGGATGCGGTACGAGCTGGATGCCGCCGACCTGAAACAGATTCAGCGGGAAATGATCGAAGAGTACGGCGCAGACAATCCGGTGTTTCATGCCGCGGAGGATGGATTTCAGGCCGAGTTGCATTACCGGATATGGAGCTGCCGGGCCGCGCCTTGAGGTTTCCGCCCGCACAGAAAAACGGGCTTTCTTCCTTGGAAGAAAGCCCGATTTGCGGGATGGACGAAATCAACGGGTCAGGACAAACACCTCGCCGGGAGGGCCGAGGGTCAGCGTGCGGCCGCTGATGGAGTAAGGGGTGGTATCGGTTTCGCCATCGGAGACCACGGTGACGACTCCGTTATCCGCACTCCAGGTGCCGGTATCCGTTTCGGTCATCCCGTCAATGGTGGTGGTGGAAATCACTTCGCCATTGCTTTGGAAAGTGATCGTCAGGGAAATATTGTCCGGCAGCTCCTGACCATTGAACGACTGGGCGGTCCAGGTCCCCACCAGGGGATCGCGGTCGCTGCTGCTGTCGCTGTCAAAGCCAAGTCCCGCCAATCCCATTCCCGCGGCCAGCGCCAGCACCAGAATCCATTGCATCCATTTCATGAGGGTTCCTCCTGCGGTTGTTGTTCTCTTTTATGGCTGGTCACCTTTCCAACCCAGAACCATTCTGCGCCCGGACAAACAGGCAGACAAGACGAGAAATCTGAAAAAAACGGAATGGTGGAAGAAAACGAGACTGAAAGAAATGGGATTGGCGGGGAGGTAAATGTGTTGTAACGTGGTGCCGCGATGAGAGAACTGCTCCAGGCGGCGGGGTTTTGGGGGTTGGCGGTGTGCGGGGTGCTGTCGCTGTGGCCGGTGGCGTTTGCCCGGCGGTGGAAGTCGTGGAATCTGTATCTGCCGGTGGCGGGGCTGGCGTTGTACGGGCTGTATGAAGTCGCGCTGCCGTCCGAAGTGGACCAGGGCTGGCGCATGACGGCGGTGGTGGCGCTGCTGCTGTTTCTGTGGCTCAACGGCATGGCCAAGGTGGCGCTGCTGGCGGTGCTGCAGGAGAAGGCCGGCGGGAGCCGGCGGCGGCTGCACCGCAAGCCTCAGCGGATGTGGCAGGCGATCCTGGCGGTGCCGATCCTGGCGGGTTGCCTGGTCTGGTGCTGGAGGACGCTGGCATGAATCCGGAGGTTCCCGTGACCCGCGAGGACGTTCTGCTGTTCCTGAACCGCAATCCGGTCTGTCACCTGGCGACGGTGGAGGACGGCCATCCGCGCGTGCGCAGCATGTTCATGTACCGGGCGGATGAGTCCGGCCTGATTTTCCATACGGGAACGAACAAGGCGCTGGCGAAGCAGGTGCAGACCGGCGCGCCGGTCGAGGTGTGTTTTCACAATTCCGACGTGCAGGTGCGGGTGTCGGGGGTGGCGGAAGTGCTGGACGACATGGAACTGAAAGAGGAAATCGCCTTTACGCGTCCCTTTATCCAACCGTGGATCGAACGGTACGGATTCGAGCTGCTGCTGGTGTTCCGGGTCCGGCAATGCCGGGCGGCGGTATGGACGGTTGCGGACAATTTCAATCCGACAACGTACCAGGAATTATAGGCCGGGGGTTCGCAGGGAAGGGGGGCGCAGGCGCAGGCGACGCCGGAGCCAGCGCAGGGGACGACGGGCGCCCGAGCGCCAGAACTGATGGACGCGCCACCAGAACGGGGAATCGCGATCGCCGAGATAGCGTTGCAGGAACCGGCGGCGAAGGGGCTCGGGCAGATCGAGCCGCCGCAGATCGTCGAGGTCGAAGACCTGTTTCAGAAAGCGGGGGAAACGCAGGCGGGCCCGGTGGACATGGTCGGTGTCAATCAGGTGGATGTCCCCGTCGCCGGCGATCAGGAAGTTGCCGCAGGCGAGATCGTCGTGACGGAGCCCCTGCCGGTGCATGGCGGCGATGACATCAGCCAGCTGCAAGGCGAACTGCTCAAGGGCGCGGGCGTTTTCTTCGGGGGTCAGGCCGGCGGCTTCGAGCAGGTAGTGGCGCAGGGTGAAGCGGGCGGGGATCTGGGCGTAAAGCAGGAAGCTGTCGCGCCAGCGGGAGTCACGCCGGGCCTGCCAGCAGGCCAGGGGGCGATAGGTGGGCACGCCGGCTTTCGCCAGGCGGCGGGCGCCGAGAAGCGCCCGGCGGGACGGATCGCGCAGCAGGTGGGACGCGAGGGTGTTGAGGCGGCGAGCGGGGCGATGACCCGCGGGGGCCGCGGCGGCGATCTTCAGGATGCAGGCCGTCTGGGAAGCCGGCAGAATCAGGGAATAGACTTCGTAGCGGGGATTGCGCGTGGGGAGGCGGGCGAAGGCGCCGGTCTCGCGCCAGCGGCCGGTGACGATGAACTCGCGGACCTCGGCGGCTTCGGGCTCGTTTTCAAGAAGAAGCAGCCGGCGGACCGGGACGGAATCGGTTTGGGTTGCGCCAGGCATAGCGGGGATAGTGGCACGACGAAGGCCGGGACGCAACGGCAAGAGACGATTACCTGACAAGCCGCCGGGCGGCGTCGGCCAGGGCGGGAAGGGGCCGGGCCTCCAGGGCGCGGAGGAGCTGGCGGGCGGCGGCGGGGATGTGGCGGGCGAAGGATTCCATGCCGGGCTTGCGCGACAGGACGGCATAGGCGCCCATCGCCTGGCAGAGGCGCTGGACGGCGGCGGCGGGGAATACCGCGAGAATGGCGTCACCTTGCGGATGCCGCCGCTCGTACTCCCGCAGCAGGCCCTGCTGGAGCGGCGCGGGCAGATCGGCGTAGGGATCGCACAGGAGGCTGGCGAGATCATAGGCGGCGGGGCCGCGGCGCATGCCCTGGAAGTCGATCATGACCGGCTGCGCGCCGCGGAACAGGACATTGCTTGACTGCCAGTCGCGGTGAATCAGCGCCTGCGGCGACGCGGCCAGATCGCCGGCGACGGTGTGCAGTTCCGCGGCAACGGCGGCGACCGTGCGGGAGGAAGCGCGCAGGCGGCCCAGAAGCACATGGCGGATGAAATAGTCGTGTTCCCAACGGTAGAGATCCGGGCCGAAGGCAGGCATGAGCGGCAGGCGGACTTGGCGGGCGGCGGGGAGGCCCGCGATGTGCAGGCGAAGCGTCAGGTCCAGCAGCCGCCGGTAGGTGCGGCGGATGTCCGCCGGGGCCATTTCCGGCAAGCGGGTCTCCAGGGTGCCGGGTCCGAGATCTTCCATGAGCAGCAGGCGGTCGCGCGGAGCATCCATCAGCAGGCGGGGAACCGGCAGGCCGAGGGAACGCAAAAACCGCGTGTGCCGGGCATAGAGCCGGTTGTCGGGCCGTTCGGGGGACCACCGCACCAGTATGGCCGGGACAAGGCGGGCCCCGGGCATTCGGACAGACGGAAGGCGGAAGAATTCGCGGGCGGATCCTCGCGGCGGCAGGACTTCGACAGGAGACAGGGGGCAGGGTACAGGAGACCGGGGACGGGAGACGGGGGGGCGAGATTCGAGGTCCGAGGTCCGAGGTCCGAAATCCGAGGCCCAATGTCCGGGAGACGCGAGCAGGCGTTGTTCGCGGGGGGTGAGCACGGCGGCGGCGGGCAGGGTGAAGGAGTCGCCGGCATGGCCGAGCCGCCGGGCGGTGTCGCGGTGGGCCTGCACATACTGCCCGGGCGTGCCGATATCCGCCCAGAAGGAACCGGGGACGAATACCCCGGCGATGCGGTGTCGTTTGCGCCGCGCGCGCTGATAGGCGGCGATGATGGTGTCGAATCCGTCGGGCGCGATGAAGGGCAGAATGCGCGGGTCGAGCAGGTGCAGCCCGCAGAAGGTGGCGTGTCCCCCGCGGGGATCGTGGAAGTCCTCGATGAATCCGCGTTGGCAGCGGACAGTGCGGGGGCCGGCGTCTTCGGTGAGCCAGCAGGCGGCGAGGGGATGCTGGCGGTCCCAGGCGCGAAGCAGGGGGCGCGGATCGAGATCCGCGACGACATCGGCGTTCAGCAGCCAGAAGGGCTGGTCAAGGAACCAGCGGGCGTTGCGCAGGGCGCCGCCGGTGCCCAGGATGACCGGCTCAAAGACGGCGCTGATGCGCAGCGCGGGCACAGGCTGCGAGGCGAGATAGCGGACGATGGGGCCCGGGGCGTGATGCAGATTGACGAGCACGTCGCGAACGCCCCAGGCGGCGAGCAGGTCGAGGGTGTGGGCCAGCATGGGCCGGTTCCACAGGGGCAGCATGGGCTTGGGCGTCTCCAGCGTCAGGGGGCGCAGGCGGGTGCCGAGGCCGGCGGCCAGGACGAAGGCTTTTTTGGGGGGGCGCATGCCAGCGGACGGGTCAGCGGCCGACGGGGGTATGGATGCGCATGCCGTCGGCGATGTGCGCCGGGGTGCCGGTGGGATTGCGCAGATGCACGTCGCCCTCGATGCGGATGCCGGCGCCGAAGTGGATGTCGCCTTCGATGCGCAGGGAATCGCAGTGCAGCAGGGAGGGCGCGCCCTGGGCGAAGCGCTCTTCAAACGCGGCGATGTTCTTGTAGAAGATGGGATCGAGCTGGATGTCCGGCGGCGGGCCGAAGCGGCGGGGATGCAGGGCCACCTGGTGTTCCGCGCCGAGCGTATAGAGGTCGGAGCGGATGGCGAGCAGGTCGTTGGTGGTCTTGACGGGGGCGAAGCGGAAGCGGGGCACGACGAGCGCATCGGCGCCGTCGAAGCAGGCGATGGCGGAGCCCATGGCGGATTCGAGCTGGACCACGGCGGGGGAATCGGGCCGGGTGGGGTCCACGGTCTTGCGGTTGACGATGAGTGGGAGTTCGGGAAGTCCGTCGGCGGCGCGCAGCATGTCGCGCAGCGCCTCGAGGTTCAGCCAGAGATTGTTGGTGTTGAACAGGCGGTATTTGCGGATGTCCTGGAAATCGGCGGTTTCGTCTTCGGGACACTGGGCGGATTCGCGCAGGAGCAGGCGCCCGCTGGCCTTGTCGCGGGCGAGATGACCGCCCTTGCGGTCGCTTTCGGTGCGGGCGGTGACTTCCATCAGAAAGGGCGTGCCGCGCCGGGCGATGTGGCCGAGTATGCCCATGTGGAGCAGGGCGCCGAGGTTGTCGGCGTTGGAAACGAACGCGTAGCGGAATCCGTCGTCCAGCAGGCGGTCGAGCAGGCCGGTGGTCTGGAGGGCGTGATAGATGTCGGCATGGCCGGGGGGGCACCATTCCAGGGAGGGGTTCTCCGGCCAGCGAACGGGGACGCGTGCGGCGGGATCGAGCTTGGGCACGCGGTGCTGGGAGAACGACAGCGGCAGACCGCCGGGATTGCCGAAGCCGGGCCGGCCCCGGGCGATGGCGGCGAGCGAATCGGCATCGGTGGAGAAGCTGTTCATCAGCAGCAAGGGGAGGGGGGCGCGGCAGCGCTGGCGCAGAAATTCGATTTGCCGGACAATGATGTCGAGGAAGGTCAGGCCGTTCTTGGCGACGATGAGGGATTTGGCCTGTTCGAGGCCCATGCTGGTGCCGAGGCCGCCGTTGAGCTTGAAAACGACGGTATGGCGGATGGCGTCTTCGGCGACGGCGTCGGCTTCGTCCAGTTCATCCAGCCGGGGCAGGTCGCCGAGTACGCCGAGCGCCGCGCCGGGAATGACGCCGAGATCACCCTCGATCCATCGCCGGACACTCCGCAGAAAGGCTTCCACGACCAGCGGCGGCGCGTCGTCGTCGGCCATGCGCGTGCGGATGGCGGCTTCGATGGAGGCAGACGTCACCGGCAGATCTCCTTATTCGGGGGGCAGGCGCGATTCGATGGCCTGGCGCAGCTGGGCCAGGCGTTCATCGCGCCGGGCGCTTTGCATCTGGTGGACGCGGAGGACCTCGCCTGCCCACTGCCTGCGGGGCAAAACCAGCAGGCGGTCCACGGGCAGGTAGGCGGCGACGCCGGGATGGAGCTCTTCGAGGGAATAGGTGGCGCTGCCGCCGGCAAAGCGCACGAAGACCTTGTCGTCCTCCACGGCGGTGATCTCGGCGTTTTCCCGGAGGGGCTGGCCTTCCGGGCCGGGCAGCACCGGGAAGATGATCTGGCGGCCCTGGATGCCGCGGCCGGGGCCGACATCGGTCAGAACGGGGGCGGCGGGCAGGCTGTTTTTGGCGGCTTCGACCACCTGTTTCATGTGTTCGCGCAGCAGGGAGGTGCGGGCGACAGGACTGTTGTCGAGATGGGACCGGGTGGACTGGTCCAGTTCCCGGGCGAGCGCTTCAGCTTCGTCCATGGCGTCAAGGGCGGCCTGGACCAGCGCGTCAGAGGCTTCCAGGCGGGCCTCGGTGACGGCCGTGCGCAGGCGGGCGATTTCGGCCTCCTGGCCGAGGGCGGCGGCCTGCGCGCCCTCCTGCAATTCGCTGAAGGCGGCCTGCTGATCCGCGAGGTCTTCGCGGAGCGCGCGGGTCTGGCGGGCAAACCAGGCCGTCGCGGCGAACAGGACGATCAGCGTGACGAACACGAAAACGGCGGACGCCAGGCGGGTCCATCGGCGGGCCGGGGGCAGATCGGGGATCTGCAGCGGATTGCCACATTCGGGGCATTTGACGATGAATCCGGCCCCCCGTTCATCCACCTCGAGATTGTGGCCGCATTCCGGACAGTCAAAATTGATCAGCGCCATCGTTGCCTGCTCTTTCCGCAAGGGCGAAGCCTTGTGAATTCAATATACGGTGCAGCGAGGGAAATTCGCAAGCGAAATGGGGGCATGGAAATCCGTTGCGCGGCGGGGGGCGGGCGGGTATCCTGCGGACATCATGAAGAAACGCAAGGCCATCGTGGTGCGGAACACGCGCGAGACGCAGATCCGCGTGGAACTGGATGTGGACGGAAGCGGGCGATCCGCCATCGAGACCGGCCTGCCGTTTTTTAATCACATGCTGGAACTGCTGGCAAAGCATTCGCTGATGGATCTGACGATCCGGGCGAAGGGGGATCTGGCGGTGGATTATCACCACACGGTAGAGGATGTCGGCCTGGCGCTGGGCGATGCGCTGAACCAGGCGCTGGGCGACCGCAAAGGCATTGAGCGCTACGGATTCAGCCTGATGCCGATGGACGAAACGCTCAGCCGCGTGGCGCTGGATCTGGGCGGACGCCCCTTCCTGGTCTTCGACATGGCGACCAAGAAGAAAAAAATCCTGGATTTCGAACTGTCGCTGCTGGGCGAATTCCTGCGGGCATTCGTGACGCAGGCGCGGATGAATCTGCACATCCGCCAGTTCTACGGACGGGATGCGCACCACGCCTACGAGTCGGTGTTCAAGGGGCTGGCGCGCGCGCTGAAGGCGGCCTGCCGCCGCGATCCGCGGGTCAAGGGCGTGCCGTCGAGCAAGGGCGTGCTGTAGCCGCCGGGGCGGCGGAAACCGGCGGCAACCGGAACGGATGGGTGCGATGATCGGCGTGATAGACTACGGCATGGGGAATCTGGGCAGCGTGACCAATGCGCTGCGCTATCTGGACGTGCCCTGCCGCGTGCTGGACCGGCCGGAGACGACGGCGTCGTGCCGGGCGCTGATCCTGCCGGGGGTGGGGGCGTTCGGAGATGGCATGGCCAATCTGGAACGGAGCGGTTTTGTCGAACCGTTGCGCGAGTGGATGGCGGCGGACCGCCCGTTGCTGGGCATCTGCCTGGGGTTGCAGATGCTGTGCGCGTCGAGCGAGGAATCGCCCGGCGCGGCGGGCGTAGGCGTCATTCCGGAGGCGGTCGTGAAATTCGAGGCTTCGGCGGAGCGCAAAGTCCCTCAGATCGGCTGGAATCGGGTGCGGCGGGCGCCGGGGCGCGACTGCCCGCTGTTCCGGGGCATTCCGGACGGCACCTATTTCTATTTCGTCCATTCCTACTACCTGCCCCGTGCGGACGGGTGGGACGCGGGGCGTACGGCGTACGGGGTGGAGTATGCGTCGGCGGTCTGGCGCGGGCGGACGGCGGCGGTGCAGTTCCACCCGGAAAAAAGCCAGCAGGCGGGCCTTCGGATGCTGCGGAATTTCACGGACTGGAGCGAGGAGCGGAACGATGGCTGAACTGACGATACTGCCGGCGGTGGACTTGAAGGGCGGGCGCTGCGTGCGCCTGCAGCAGGGGCGCGCCGACGCGGAGACGGTGTACGGCGACGATCCGGCGGCGCAGGCCCGGGAGTGGGCCCGGCAGGGTGCCGCCTGGCTGCATGTGGTGGATCTCGATGGCGCGTTCCAGGGGCATCCCGTCCATCTGGACGTGATCGCCCGCATGGCGGCGGCCGCGGGGATTCCGGTGGAATGCGGCGGGGGGCTGCGCACCGATGCGGACCTGGATGCGCTGCTGGCCCGGGGGGTCCGCCGCGCCATCCTGGGAACGCGCGCGCTGGAGCGGATGGAAGAGCTGGCGGCGCTGGCGGCGAAGCATGGCGATCGCCTGGCGGTGGGAATTGACGCCCGCGACGGCCGGGTGCAGGTGAAGGGATGGACGGAGACCTCCCGCACCACGGCGGTCGAGCTGGCCCGGCGGGCCGCCGGCGCGGGCGTGCGCACAATCATCTATACCGATACCGCCACGGACGGCATGCTGCGCGGACCGAATGTTGACGGCAACGCCGAACTGTGCGACGCCGTCGGGCCTTCCTGCCAGGTCATTGCCTCGGGCGGCATTTCGTCCGCGGACGACATCCGCCGCCT
>JAHDSS010000417.1 GCA_018432565.1 Kiritimatiellia bacterium | reverse complement strand
GTGAATCAGGTCCGTCTACTTCACCGCCCCCAACCCATATTCCGAAAACGTCCCCGCATACACATTCTCCCCCATCAGACAGCACCCCGCCGCGCGGTTCAGGCTCTTCCACAGCGCCTGCGCCAGCTCCAGCGGCGCGCGCTCGGGCAGCCCCCGCGCCGCCACATGCACGTGGTCCGGCATGGGCGCAAACGCCTTCAGCCGGCAGCCGGTTTCCTCCGCCCACGCGAAAATCCCCTCGCGGACCTTGCCGAGAAAGTCCTCCGCGCCGATCCGGTAGCGTCCGGCCGTCACCGCCACCAGGTGCAGATTGAACCAGTAGCGCCCGATGTTGGTTTCGGCCGGCGCGGCGAGATCGAGCGCGGCGTCCTCGTACGCCGCCGCCTGCAGCGTGGCCCGGTAGCGCTCGTCCAGCAGGTCGGCGCGCACGGACTGCCGGCGCAGATAGCCCTGCACCTCCGGCGAGCGATTGTCGCCCAGCGACCGCACGGCCACCTTGCGGCTGAACGCGCACGGCGTCCCCGCCTGGCGCAAGGCGTGCTGCAACCGGCCCTTGGCCCGCCCCGCCAAAAACACCGGCGACACCTCCGGGGCGGCCTTGAACGTCATCTGCACCTGCCGGGGCGTCCACTCCCGCGACACCATTTCCAGGCCGTCCGCGCGCCACGCCGCCGCCAGCGCATCAAAGAACGCGGACGGCGGCTCCGGCGGAAACGCCCCCTCCGACGGCCACCCCGCCCAGGAATAATGCAGGTGGTGGATCAGGGGGAAGATCATGGGGGGAGGGTAGGTTTTTTGGGGGGGCGCGGCAAGTTTATCCGACCTGATTATCCGACCTGATTCACCTCTATCGGACCTGATTCACCCACGGGACAAGCCCGTGGGGGTCTTGGATCGGAAGACCCCCCTGGCCCACAACCGACCTCATTCACCCACGGGACAAGCCCGTGGGGGTCTTAGACCCCCCTGGCCTTGTGCCAGGGGTGAATCAGGTCGAGTAGAGGAGCGTCGCCGGGGGTCTTAGACCCCCCTGGCCTTGCGCCAAGGGTGAATCAGGTCAGCCAAAAGTGCTTCCCGCGCCTTTCGTAGTTTCGTATGCTTCTCCACATGAAGCCGCTTTCCCGCGACGAGCTCGTTTACGGATTCACCCCCGAACCCGGACTGGTCGCCCTCGAACACGCCCCCGGCGACGAAACCGACGCCATGACCCTGTTTCTCCGGCGCAACGGCCAACTCGCCACCCGCCGGGAACCCTTTGCCCCGTTTCTCTGGCTCGCCAAATCCGAGTTCCTCGACGGCTTCGAGCCCGCCCCTGAAATCGTGCGCCTCGACGGCCCGCATCCCGACCGCTGGCTGGCCCGCTTTCCGACCTGGGCCGCCCTCGAACGCGCCCTCGCCCATCTGCGCAAAACCACCGGGCGCACCCCCTCCGACCCTTCCGCCCCCTACTTCGTCCTGCGCGACCCCGTCCAGCAGTTCCTTCTCGCCACCGGCCGCACCTCCTTCCGCGACCTCCTGCTCCCGGATCTGGAATTCCTCTTCGTGGACATCGAAACCGACTGCGCCCCCGAACGCGACTTTTCCAATGCCGACCGCGAGGAGGACGGCATCCTCGCCATCGCCCTCTCGGACGGTAAGGGCTGGGAAGAACTCCTCGACGCCCGCGATCTCGACGAAAAAGCCCTCCTGAAGCGGTTCGTGGACATCGTCCGGAAGCGCGACCCCGATGTCCTCGCCGGCCACAATCTCTTCCGCTTCGACCTGCCCTACATCCAGACCCGCGCCAAACGCCACCGCGTCAAGCTGGCCCTCGGCCGCGACGGCAGCCCGCCCGCCACCCATTCCTCCCGCTTCAACGCCGCCGAGCGCGTCGTCACCTATCCGCGCACCCGCCTCCACGGACGGCATATCGTGGATACCTATCTGCTCACGCTCCTTCACGATGTCTCCCACCGCGCCATGGAAAGCCATTCCCTCAAGGCCGTCGCCCGCCACTTCGGCGTCGCCGCCCCCGACCGCACCTACCTCGACGGCGGCGCCATCGCCGCCGCCTTCCGCGACGACCACGACGCCTTCCGGCGCTACGCCCTCGACGACATCCGCGAAACCGCCGCCATCACCCCCATCCTGCTCGCCGCCCATTTCGCCCAGAGCCAGCTCCTCCCGTTCCCCCTCGAAACCGTCTGCGTCCGCGGCAACGCCGCCAAAATCGAAGCCCTCCTGCTGCGCGAATACCTCCGCGCCCGCCACTCCCTCCCCGCCCCCTCCCCCGCCCGCTCCTTCGAAGGCGGCTACACCGACCTGTTCTTCCAGGGCCTCGCCCGCGACGTCCACCACTGCGACGTCCGCTCCCTCTATCCCTCCCTGCTCCTCCGCGCCGGACGCGGCCCCCGCAACGATTCCCTCGGCGTCTTTCTGCAGCTGCTCTCCCACCTGCGCGATTTCCGCATCGACGCCAAAGCCCGCGCGCAGCGGAACGACACCCCCCCCGCCGAAGCCGCCCACTGGAACGCCCTCCAGACCTCGTTCAAGATCCTCATCAACTCCTTCTACGGCTATCTTGGCTTCCCCCAGGCCCGCTTCAACGACTACGACCTCGCCGCCGCCGTCACCGAACAGGGCCGCGACCTCCTCCGCGGCATGGTGGACAAGCTCCGCGAACTCGGCGCCCTCCCCATCGAAATCGACACCGACGGCATCTACTTCACCCCCCCCTCCGGCCTCGATGACCAAAGCCTCGCGGACTTCCAGGAGCAGTTCCGCGACCACCTCCCCGACGGCATCGAGGTCGAGTTCGACGGCCGCTTCCCCGCCATGTACTCCTACAAAATGAAAAACTACGCCCTCCTCGAGGACGACGGCACCGTCCTTCTCAAGGGCGCCGCCCTCAAGTCCCGCGGACTCGAACCCTTCCTGCGCGACTTCCTGCGCGAATGGCTCACCCTCACCCTGCGCGGCAAAGCCGACGCCATCCCCGCCATGATCGCCCGCCGCCGCGACGACATCGTTCACCGCCGCCTGCCCGTCGCCTCCCTCGCCAAGACCGAAATGCTCTCCGACGCCCCCTCCACCTATCTCAAGAAACGCGAGGCCGGCGGCAAGTCCCGCCAGCCCGCCTACGAAGTCGCCATCGCCTCCGGACGCCTCTACCAGGCCGGCGACGCCGTCTCGTACTACGTCACCGGCGACAAGAAAAACCTCCCCGTCCACGCCAACGCCCGCCTCGCCGCCGAATTCGACCCCGACCACCGCGACGAAAACGTCCCCTACTACCTCGCCAAACTTGACGCCCTCGTCAAAAAACTGGATGCTCACGCCCCGGAAACCAAGGAATCCGACAACGACCAGCCCACGCTGTTCTAGCGATGGAATGATGGAATACTGGAATAGTGGAATGTTGGAATACTGGAAGATTGGAAAAGTGGAATCATGAACCCCCTGCCCCCTGTCCCCTGTCCCCTGTCTCCTGCCCCCCATCCTCCGTCCTCCGTCTTCCGTCCTCCGTCCCCTGCCCCCCGTCCTCCGTCCTCCGTCTTCCGTCCTCCGTCCCCTGCCCCCCGTCCTCCGTCCTCCGTCTTCCGTCCTCCGTCCCCTGTTCCCCATCCCCTGTCTCCCCACCATTCCACCATTCCATCATTCCATTCTTCCGCGCTTCGCGCGGGTTTTACCCTCGTCGAAATCCTCGTCGTCATCGCCATCATTTCCCTGCTGGCGGGCGTGGTGCTGCTGAACATCGCCCCCCAGATCGGCATGGGCAGCCAGGCCGCCGCCAAGGCCCAGATCCAGGTCCTCGCCTCCGCCCTCAATACCTACCGCATGGCCCACGGCCAGTACCCCAGCCAGACCCAGGGGCTCGAAGCGCTCGTCCGCAAGCCCGACCGGGACCCCATTCCCGCCAACTACCCCGCCGGCGGCTACCTCAACAGCCGCACCCTCCCCCTCGATCCCTGGAAGCGCCCCTACCTCTATCTGACCCCCGGACGGCAGGACGAACCCTTCGAAATCCTCTGCTACGGGGCCGACGGCGAACCCGGCGGCGAAGGCGCCGACGCCGACATCTCCTCCTCCGACGCCGAATAGGCCAGAGGACAGGAGACGGACGACAGGGGCCAGAAACCCCCACGGCCTTTCCCCGGCTGTTTCAGCCCCCCACGGCCTTGCCCCGGCGTGTCTTGTTCCAGACCCCCACGGCCTTGCCCCGGCATGCCTTGTTCCAGACCCCCACAGCCTTGCCCCGGCGTGTCTTGTTCCAGACCCCCACGGCCTTGCGCCGTGGGTGAATCAGTTCACTCGTAGCCTCCCCGATCCGCCGGGCCCACCGTGCCCGCCTACAGATGATCCCGCCGACCGGACCCCTGCGCTGTTTTGTAGCCGGGGGCGGTGACCCCGGCCGTTTCATCCAGGTCTGCTCTGTAGCCGGGGGCGGTGACCTCGGCGGCTGTTCCGAATCCGCCCCCCCCAAAAAAAACAGGCCGGCCCGAGGGCCGGCCTGTTGGCATCGGATTACCGCCGATCTCAGTTACCGATCCGCGCAAACGGCACGGTGAAGTTGTCGGCATCCGCCCATTCGAACGAGGAGTTGTAGGCCTCGACGCCCGGCGTGTCCGTCGTCGCCGGGTCGTTGGGAATGCTGTCCATCGCCGACTCCGAGCCGGCGCCGACCATGATGCCGATGCCCGCGCCCGTATCGAGCTGGGCCGCCGTGATCCCGAGATAGCTCAGCGGGATGCTCATCTCGTAGAAGCTGTCGCGGCTCGTGTCGTGGCCCTGGGTCAGGAAGTCGCGCGTCGGCGCCCCGGCGTCGTTGCGGTTGTCGCAGTCGTCCACGCCCCAGAGCGTCCCGGCCCCGCAAGTGAAGCTCTTGGCGGCCGTGATGCCCGCCGCGGCGATCGTGTTGTAGTTCACGCCGCCGTCGTCGAGCGCGAACACGCCGTCCACGGCCCGGGAGATATAGCCCTGCCAGAGGCTGCCCGCCAGATAGATCTGGTAGTTGGGTTTGTTGGGGCCGGTCCAGCTGTTCTTCTTGCCCCAGACATCCGCCGTGGCGCCCTGGCCCGAAACCGTATCCAGCACCAGCCACTGCAGAATGCCGTCGTTGCTGCCGATCTTGCCGCTGCCCGCGCCGCCGGCGTTGGCCGGATCCAGGATGTCGGTCACGTCCACGAACTGCCACGCCAGATACAGGTTTTCGTCGTCCCACGCCGCCCACAGGTGCGTGGCGTCGATCGGCGGCTCGTGCATCGTCCAGTTGTCGCCCAGGCTGCGCGGATCGTCGTTGGCCATGTCGATCGCAACCAGGTGGTTCGTCGTCCAGCCCGACGGGCTGCCGTCGATCGTCATCGTCTCGCGCTTGCCGAAACTCGGATTCGTCGAATAGGGCTTCTCCCCGCCCTGCGGCGGCGGCTCGACGTCGCCGATCGTGACGGAGTAATTGGCACCGCCGTTGTTGTCCCAGATCTGGTTGCCGAACGCGTCGGCCATCACGATCGCAAACTGCACCACGTCGCCGTCGTTCAGGATCCCGAGATCCTCGTGCCACCAGTCGCCGTTCTCCCAGTCGGGGATACGCTCCATCGCAATCAGCGGCCAGTCATTGGTGTCGCCTGGATCCGGATTGACCGCGTAAACAATGTGCGCGCTGATCGTCGAACCTTCCGGATATCCGGCGGAGTTGATGAACACCTGGTTTTCGTCGCTGACCCAGTGGTGGGTGCCGCCGACGCTCGTCAGCTCCAGCTGGGCGGCATCGGTGAACGTGTAGCCGTAGGCCCGATTGGCGGTGACCCCGCGGCGCGTCGCGCCGTAGAGCGTCAGCAGGCCGGTCTGGTTGTTGGTCCAGCCCGCGCCGATGGTGACGACCTGACCGTTGGTGAATCCGGCCGGCGCGCCGCCGGCAACCGCGTAGGTCGAAGTGACGACGTTGACGCCGGTCACGTTCAGCGTGACTTCGATGCCCGCGGCATTCGTGAAGGTCGTGCTGCCCGGCGTCGCGCTGACGGTCACCGTCTCGTTCTCGCCGGTCTCGTCGTAGAACCGCACGCGGTAGAAGCCTATCAGGTCGCCGTTGATCTCGATGTCCTGGCCGACGTCCACGCCTTCACCGATGTCCTGGAACGGCAGGAACAGGTTGCTGGTGTACTGCACCATGTAGCGCCGGTTGGTCGGCGCGCCGAACGAGAAGGGCGCCGCCGCCCCCCGCTCCATCAGGATCGGCGGCAGGGTGGTGTCGTCCGGATCCAGATCCATCAGATACGATTCCAGATAGGTGTAGCCGTTGGGCGCCGTGTCGCCGCCCGGCGTGCTCGGATCGCGTCCGTATCCGTCCAGCCACGCATCCGGCACGCCGTCGCCGTTGCTGTCGTCGGGCACGTCCGCGCGCGTGATCGTCACGACATCGCTGAGGGTTTCGCCGCCGCCCGCGCCCGTCAACACAAGGTTATTGATGAACAAATCGAAATTGTCGTTTTCGTTGTTTATGCCATTGTTGTAGGACCACGCACGGAAACCAGCGATATCGCCGATGAACGTCCCCGTATATTGGCGGAGCGTTCCTCCGACAGGCGTCACGTCGACGGAGTAGGCGCCAGAACCAGTCACGGTGAAAACAATATCGATGCCGGCATCGGTCCAGCCTATGTCGGTGGCGCCGGCCGATGTGTTGTAGAAGTCATCGCCGCCGTTGAAATATAATTCCCAAAGGGTATCGCCCAAAGCGTTGCGCAAAGCCACGCCAATGCCTCCACCCGTTTGCCCTTCCGGCGGAAAGCGCACATCGCCGTTTTGAAAGCGAATGGCGAAGGTGCTGCCCACGCTTAAGGCCTGGTTGAAAGGACGAATGGCCTCGGCCAAGGCGTCAGGATGCGCCCAGAAGCCCCATCCGTTTTCACCAATGAAATGTCCGCTAACACCATCCGCAGAATTGAGGTCCCAGGCACCGAAGCCGCTGCCCTGGTTCGAGCCATCCGCCCAGCCGCCCGGATAATTGCCGGCGTTGTCCGCATTCGTCACGCTGCCGCCGCCCGAGGTCTCGCCGGACACGGTGATGACGTTGGCGCCCACGGCCAGCGCGATGTCCGCGATTTCCCACGGCGTCGCCGCCGCGATTTCGCCGGACGCACCGGTCAGGGCGTTGGTCCAGCGCAGGTTGCCGTTGGTCACGGCCGCCGCCGTGCCCTGCAGGGTATAGCTCGCCGTTTCGTTGGCCACCGTTTCGTCGCCCGGCGGAGTCGTGATGGCCAGGCCCGCCCCGCGGATCGTCACCTGGAAGTACAGCCCGCCGTTGTCGGCCACGATCGTCTCTTCGCCGTCGGTGGCTTCAATGAAGTAGCGCACCACGATGCCCTCGGCGAACGTGCCGAGGTTCGCGTTGTACCACGCGCCCCCGCTGGAGCCCCAGTCGGGATTCAGCGTCATCGCGTTGGTTTCCCACGTCGTCCCGCCGTCGGTGCTGACCACGACCCACACGCCCGACACGCCGCCGGCCGGGCCGGCTTCCGTGTCGACGTACAGTTCCGTCGCGAACGTCACCGCGCCGTCGGGCGGATAGTTCTTCGTGCCGCGGATCCACAGGCCGTTGCCGGAACCTTGGGCCACGGTGAAGGTGTAGTTCTGGTTGTTGTTGCTGTCCCAGGCCTCGGCGCCTTCCGCGCCCTGGACGTGGATGAAGTATTCAACGACGGTGGTGGCGGGCAGCAGCCCGAGCTCCGCGTTGTACCACGCGCCGCCTTCGCTGCTCCATTCGGCGTTCAGCGTCATCTCGACCGGCGTTTCCCACGTCGCGCCGCCGTCCAGGCTGTACACCAGCGCCACGTTGGTCACGGACGCCACGGGGCCGGCTTCGGTGTTGATATACACCGGCGTGTCGGAGGTGATTTCGCCGGCGGGCGGATAGTTGTGGGTGCCGCGCGCCCACAGCGTCGGCGCCGCGGTCCCCGCTACGTAGATCTTGGTCTCCTTGCCGCTCAGGCTGATCGCCAGCTTGCCGCCGCTGACCGTCAGCGTGTCGCTCGCATTCAGCGCATTGACGAATTCCGTGCCGTCGGGCTTGGAAACCTGGGCTTCGAAGTTTTTGTTGCCGTCCTGGACGTTGATCGCCACCAGCGATTCTTCCTCGTCGTACACCCGGCTGAACGCGTACGCCCCGTCCGTGTAGCGCTCCTGGAACGAGCCGCGCGTCAGGCTCGGATGCGCGGCCCGCGCCGCGTTCAGCGCCGCGATGTGCAGGTAGAGCGGGGCATCCGTCGCCGCCAGCTTGTTGCCCTGCGCCGGGCCGGGCTGGAACCCCTTGTCGAACATGCATTCGCGCTGCCAGTCGCCGTCGTCCGGATTGTCGGCCGACGTGCTGCTGCCGTTGTAGTGGCCGCCCTGGTCAAAGGCGTGCTCGGTGCCGTAGTACAGGCACGGCACCGGCGTGGCCAGATAGAGGAAGCTGAGCGCCGGGCGCAGTTTCCAGACGTCGTTGCCGGTATCGCCGCCGTTCATCAGCGCAATGCGGTTCAAGTCGTGGTTGTCGATGAACGCCACGAGCCGGTCGGCGCCTTCGCCGTACTGGCCCTTGTTGTTGAGCTGCTGGGTCAACTGGCCGACCCAGCCGTTGTCCACGAACACGCTCTTGATCGTCTGGCTGATGGGGAAAAACAGCGCCGAGTTGAAGGAGTATCCCGGGTCCTTGCAGAAGCTCGCCAGCGCCCCGTTGTCATAGCTGAACAGCTCGCCGAACAGGATGAAATCGTTCTTGCCGCGGTAGGCCGCGTGCCGGCGCATGTCGTCGGCCCATTGCTTGATCCAGTTGTATTCCACGTGCTTGATCGCATCCACGCGGAACCCGTCGCAGTCGGTCGCGTCAATCAGGTTCTTGAACGCCTTCGACAGGATGTCCTGCACCGCCGCATCCTCGGTCTTCAAGTCATCCGTGCCCTTGAACTGCCCCAGCAGGTTCTCCGGCGAGCAGTCCCAGCAGTTGATCGTCCCGTTGTTGTGGAAGTAGGCCAGATTATTGAAGGGCGCGGGGTGCTGGTTGTTCTGGTCCCACCAGCCGAACGTGCTGTTGCCGCCGGCCCAATACTGCTTGTCGTCCTGCTGGTTGTTGCCCCACAGCCCGTTCTTGTCGCACATGTGGTTCGGCGCCACGTCGAGGATCACGTAGATGCCGGCGGCGTGCAGGGCATCGATCAGCTCCTTCAGGTCTTGGAACGTCCCCATCGCGGGGTCGCATTTGAAAAAGTTTCCGGGGTGGTACTGGTGGTACGGCGTGTAGTTCGTGTCCTTGCCCTGGTCGTTCATCTGCACGCCGGACATCCAGACGGCTTTCACGCCCATGCCGGTCAGGTAGCCGATGTTGTCCTTCATCCCCTTCCAGTCGCCGCCGTGATGGAAGTTGCGGTTC
>JAHDSS010000188.1 GCA_018432565.1 Kiritimatiellia bacterium | reverse complement strand
GCGGCATTTGCAGGCGATCTCCCGCGCGCCCATGAATTCATCGAGGGACGCAACCATCGGGAACATGATCCGGGCTTCCGGATGATCATGGGCCGCCCGGAGAAGGGCGCGGAGCTGCTGCTTGAAAATCTCGGGGTTGCGGAGGGTGAAGCGGAGGGCGCGCAGGCCGAGGAAGGGATTGTTTTCGTGACCGACGGGAAAATAGGACAAGGCCTTGTCGCCGCCGATGTCGAGGGTGCGGAAGACGACCGGTCGGCCGTCCATGCGTTCGAGGACCCCGCGGTAGCCCTGGTACTGCTCTTCCTCGGTCGGGAAGGTGCTGCGGACGATGAACGGAAACTCGGTGCGGTACAGCCCGATGCCGCTGGCCTTGACGCGCAGGGCGACATCGAGTTCGGTGATCAGGTTCAGATTGGCCATCAGCCGGATTTCCACGCCGTCGCGGGTGCGGGTGTCGGGCCGGACTTCACCGGCCAGGCGCTCGGAATCGGCCAGCGAGCGGACAATGTCCTGCATGGTCTTGATGGCTTCGGGGCCGGGGCGAACCACGACCTGGCCGTCTTTTCCGTCGAGGAGAAGAGGGGTGTGCTCAGGAAGGCTGAGCAGGCGGCGGTCGGACACGATCACCAGGGGAATCTGGAGGGCGTTGGCGAGAATGGCCACGTGGGAGTGCTGGCCGCCGCCCAGCAGGATGAGACCCGCGGCGCCTTCCGTCGCCAGCTTGAGGATATCCGAGGGCAGGAGTTCGTCGGCGATGACGATCTGGCCGGAATAGTCCGGACTGGCGCTTTCGATGGAGGGCGGAGCCAGATTGTACAGCAGGCGGTGGCCCAGATCCTCGACATCGAGAACCTTTTCGCGCATGGCGGGATTGGGACTGCTGCCGAACAGCTCCGCATAGTGGCGGACTTCGTCCAGAATGGCGGTCCAGGGGTTTTTGCCGGCGCGGATCTTCTGGCGGATTTCGCCGGAAAAGGCTTCGTCCTTGAGCATCAGCACATGGGCGCCGAAAATCATGGAGGCGGCGTCCTGGAGCTTGTCTTCGAGGCGGCCCTGAAGATCCATGAGCTGGTGTTCGGTCAGTTCGATGGCGCGGTCGAAATCCGCCTCGGTCAGGCCGAGGGGGCAGAGATAGTCGGCGGGATTCCGGGAGAGGTACTGGCCGATGCGGGTGGACAGGCCCATGCCCATCCG
>JAHDSS010000082.1 GCA_018432565.1 Kiritimatiellia bacterium | reverse complement strand
TCATGCCGACGATTTCGACGCCGTCGGGCAGGCCCAGGATGTCCCGCGCCGCCGCCGGATCGAACGCGCCGATCCAGCACGTGCCCAGGCCCAGCTCGGCCGCCGCCAGCTGCATGTGGTCCATCGCCAGCGCCCCGTCAACCCTCGCGTAGTTCTGGCCGTCGAAGGCGCGCGTCCACGCGTTCTTCGGCAGGATGCACACGGCAATGATCACCGGCGCCTTCCAGAACCACTCGCGCGCATAGGCTGCCCCCAGCGACCGCCGGGTGACCTCGTCGCGGACCACCAGAAACCGCCACGGCTGCTTGTTCACGGCCGACGGCGCCAGCCGCCCGGCCTCCAGCACCTGCTGCAGCTGCTCCTCCGGCACCGGATCAGGCTTGTAGGCCCGTACGCTGCGCCGTTTTTCCGCCAATTCCAGAAAGGGAGTCCTTGCCATCTCCATCACCTCATTGTGGTATCCAACTGCCCGTTGTAGTTTCCCGGATTTGCCGGATCCCGCGAATAGCCGTTCACCGTCACCGTGCACCGCCCGCTGCGGATTTCACCCGCGAGAATCAGATAGGACTCGGGAAACAGCGCCGTCGCCTCCGCGGTTTTCGCGACGGAGAACACGCTGCCGTTCAGGGGCGAGGTGAAGAGCTCGGCTCCCCACAGTCCGACCACCTCGACAGTCCCCTCCCGCACGTACACATTCACCAGCCCGCTGTCGCAAACCGTCACCGTGTTGGTCTCCGACGTCGGCTCGAAGCAGATCGTATAGGTGCCGCCGAAGTTCGCGTTGGTCACCACATCCGCTCCGCCGCCCCCGCCGCCCCCGCCGCCGCCCCCGCTGTCGCTGATGGCCAACGCGCCGCCCACCGCCACCGCCCCGCCCACGATGACGGCGCCCGGAATCAGGTACTTGCTGCGGTTCGGCCGCTCCGGCGCCGGGGCCGGCGCGGGAGGGGGCGGGACCGCGGCCCGCTGCCGGGCCTGCCGCGCCACGTCGCTGGCCGCCGGAATCGCCTCCGGCGCCACCCCCCGCTCCACCACCCGCACCGTGTGCCAGTCCGTCTCCGCCGTCTCCCCGTCGGCATTCTCCGCCTGGATGTAGTACAGCATCTGCGCCCCGGGCCCGATCATGTGCCCCGGAATCGAGCCGTACCACGTTCCCGCCCCCGAACTCGACAGCGCCACCCGGAACGGCGTCATGCCCCGCGACGGGGCGTAGAGCAGCGAAACCGACTCGACCCGCGCCGCCGTGTCGCGCACCGTCGCGCGCACCCCCATCGGCTGCCCTTTCTCCGCCACCTGCACCGGGTCGTGCTGGATCACCGGCATCCCCATCCCCGGCGCCGCCAGCAGCGCCGACGCCAGCCCGATCCCGATTGTCCTCGTTCTCCAATTCATGCCTGTCTCCAATCCTTCCGGATTTTCCACGCCATGGAAACTTATTCTCCGGATTTTCCACGCCATGGAAAACTTTTTTCCACACCGTGGAAAACCGGTTTCTGACTTCCGCCCTCTGTCCTCTGACCGCTCTCCTCCGGCCGCTACCACGAGTAGTTCACGGTATAGGTCACGACGGCCTCGCCGTCGGCGGGCACCGGCACGCGGAACTCGATGGTATGCGAATCGATCTTCTCGAACTCCTGGCTGCAGACGGGGATGGCCCAGTTGGCCGCGCGGTAGAGCGGCTCCACCACGCGGATTTCGACCGCTTCCTTTTCCTTGCGGTTGCGCAGCTTGATCTCGAACGACTCGCTGATGCGCTTGGCGGTGCTGTCCACCGTGAAATCCGTGCGCTTGCGCTCGCCGACCAGATCGAACGCGCTGCCCATGTCGAGCTTGAGCTTTTCGTTCTTGGGCAGGTGATCGATTTCGTTTTCCCCGGTGAACTCGCGGCGTCCGTCCACGTCCGTCCGGTAGAGGCGCATGCGGCCCTTCGGCAGCGGCACGCCCAGCCCGTTGTCCTCGCGGTTCTCGATCTCGATGCGCACCCCCACCTTCTTGTCGGCGGTCGTGCCGTAGTCCGGATCGGTGTTTGCACCGCGCCCGCGCCAGGCGGTCCCGATCATCGGGTTGTAGGTGTAATAGCGCAGCCCCTTCACGCCCGGCGCCCGCAGAAACTCCACCTGCTTGAGCTCGTTGTTCCGCAGCACCACCGGCCGTGGCAGCGTGTAGAGATGAAACTCGTCAAACGCCCGCTCCTCCGGCATGGCCTCCGCCCTCGCCCCCATGGAGAACATGACCTCGCGGCGATGACGCATCGGTGCCGGCTGCACTTTCTGCACATCCCCGGCGATCAGCTTGACCTCGGCATCCCGGAAATCCTTGCCGGTTTCGTTTTGCAGCGAAATCCATCCGGATACGTCGAACGTGTCGCCGCCTTCGGCGGGCATCACGAGGTTGTAGGTGGCCTCCCATTCCATGCCGGCGGTCACATACGCCACTTCGATCGGACACTCCCCGGCTTTCTGCGCCGCGAGCTGCCACACCAGCGACGGCTTCAGGAACGCGCCCGCATCGATGCCCTCGAACACCGGCTGGCCGGGCAGAGAAAACCGCACCGCGCCGTCTTCCTCGATGATCGGCTGCTCGCTCATTCCCTCGCCGGGCACGTAGCCGCTGCGGATGACCTTGCCCGTGTGCTCCTTGATGGTGCCGTCCTCGCGCTTCTCCTCGAAGCGCACCGTCTGGCCCTCGAGCTGATGCAGCAGCAGGCCTTCCGTCAGCGGATCGTTCACGAAGCTCTGCTCCAGAATGCGCAGCCCGAACGGATCCGCGCCCATCTCCCGGATCATCACCGAATCCGGCTCGAGCTGCCGGGACATGTCCGTCACCCGCACCTCCGACACCCCTTCCGCCAGCGTCAGGGTGCGCTCCTCCTTCACCGTGGCAAATCCGTCGTTGTAGATCGTGACCTGGGGTCCCGCCGCCAACGCCGACACCGGCAGCGCCGTTAGCAGATAAACAAGCTTTTTCATGGAACATCTCCTCGGATTGGTTCTGAACTGGACCATACGCCCATTCCACCTGCCGTTCCACACCGAATTCATTCGGTGGCACCGCCGTCTGCCGCCTGGAACTTCCTCCCGCCGTAGAGCCATTCCCTCGCCGTCGGAGTCTGCATTTCCTCTGGAATGATAGTTTTATAAAACAATCTTATTAATAGGTCATTAGATTTAATAAGATAGTCAGAATACACTGTTATTATTGATGATATACAATTATGATTGTTTTATAAAACAATCATATATCAACCGACAAGTGAGGGCGCGGTGGCGGGAAAAGCCCGGCCATCAGGGATAGGCGCCTGGGTGGTCGAGGCCCAGGGTTTCGGGCAGGCCGCAGATCAGGTTCATGTTCTGCAGGGCGTTGCCGGCCTGGCCTTTCATCAGGTTGTCAATGTGCGAGACCACGCGCAGGCGGGAGGTGCGCTCATCCACATCCACAATCAGGTTGCAGAAGTTGCTGCCGCGGACATGGGCGGTGCCGATCGCGGCGTTGCGGTCATAAAGGCGCACGAAGGAATGGTCCTTGTAGAACTCGGCATAGGCTTCCCGCACCTGTTCCAGGCGGATGCCGTCACGCAGGGTGCCGTACAGGGTGCTGAGAATGCCGCGGCAAGCCGGCACCACCTGCGCGGTAAAAGTCACGGGCACGGGCTCGCCCGCCAGTTTGCCCAGCATCCGCTCGACTTCCATCACGTGCTGGTGCCCGCTGAGGCGGTAGGCCTGCATGTTTTCATAGCGCGCCGGGTAGTGGTGGATGGCAGATGGCTTTTTGCCGGCGCCCGAGACGCCGGTCTTGCAGTCGCAGATCACGCTGGAGGGTTCCACCAGCCGGGCCGCCGCGGCCGGGGAAAGCCCCAGCAGGCAGCTCATGGCGAAGCAGCCGGGATTGCCCACAAGGCGCCGGTCCTCCCCGTAGGCTGCGCGATTCAGCTCCGGCAGGCCGTACACGGTCTGCGGCAGCAGGTCCGGCGCCTGATGAACGGGGTTCAGCCCGATGCGGCGGGCGTACTCGGCGTAATCCTCCGGGTTGTCAAAACGGAAATCCCCGCTGTAGTCAATCACCCGCGCGCCTTTCGCCAGCTCGGCGGGAGCCTGCGCCATTCCCACCCGGTCGGGGGTGGAGAAAAACACCACGTCGGCGGGTTCCTGCGCCGCCGGGTCATCCGGCTTCAGAATCGGCAGGTCGCAGAACCCCTTCAGGTGCGGGTAGAGTTCGCCCATCGGCATGCCCGTTTCCGTTGCGGCCACCAGCGTCTGGATCCGCGCCTCCGGATGCCGCAGCAGCAGCTCCACGATCCCCACCCCGCCATAGCCCCCGCATCCGACTACCTTCACGTTGATCATGTTGTTGTCCTCTTGTTCAGAACGGAATCCACGTCTGTCCCGGCTTCATGGCGGCAACGGCATGGGCGATCAGCTCGATGGTCCGGTCGAGGTCATCGAGGCTGACCACTTCGCTGGGCGTATGCATGTAGCGCAGCGGAACGCTGATCAGCGCCGCCGCCACTCCCGCGCGGGAAATCTGGATGGGATCGGCATCGGTCGGCGTGGCGCGGCCGTCGGCCACCACCTGCACCGGGATCTGCCGTTTGCGAGCCGCTTTCACCAGGTGCTCGAACAGCACGGGATTCACGTTGGCGCCCCGCGACAGCACCGGGCCGCCGCCGAGTTCCACCTTGCCCTCCCGCTTCTCCGGACCGTCCATCATCGGGTGGTCCGTGGCAAACGTCACATCCACGGCCATGCCCACATCAGGGTCAATCCCGAACGTGGACGTGATGGCGCCTCGGCTGCCGATTTCCTCCTGGACGGTGCCGACGGCATGGATCTCCGCCTGGGGCGACAGGGCCGCCAGCCGGCGGGCGGCTTCCAGCACGACAAACGCGCCGGCGCGGTCATCGAACGCCCGGCCCGCCAGCCGCCCGTTGGGCAGTTCGACCACGTCCTGGGCCATGACCATGGGATCGCCGATGGACACCCGCTTTTCGGCATCCTTCTTGTCCTTCGCCCCGATGTCCACCCACAGATCGGTCAGCGGCGTGACCTGCTTGCGGTCTTCGGGCTTCTGCAGGTGGATCGGCACCTTGCCGATCACGCCGGGCACGACCCCTTTGGCTGTGCGGATCAGAACGCGCTGCCCCTGGGGAATCTGGGGATCCCAGCCGCCGATCGGCGCGACCCACAGATAGCCGCGGGCGTCAATCAGGGTCACGATGAACCCGATTTCGTCGCAATGCCCCGCCAGCATCACCCGCGGCGATCCGCCGGGATTCACCACGATATCCGTGTTGCCGTGCACATCGGTGCGCACGTCGGCCGCGAAACTCCCGGCTTCTTCGCGCAGAAGGCGAACGGCGTCCTGCTCGTAGCCGGAGGGAGAAATCGCCGACATCAGCTTCCGCAAAAAGGCCTGGCTCTGTTTGTTCATGGATTCAACTCCGAGGATGCGCCATCGCGGCGGAAAAAGCTAGTTCGAGAGAGTGCCCAGCGCGGGATTCAACAGATGCGACGGCGGCGGGGCAACGGCCTGTCGGGGCAGATCCGGCGCGGGGGCCGGGATCCGGGCCGGCGGCGGCGCACTGACCGGCGCCGGAACGACGGAAGCGACCGGCGCGGATGCCGCGGCGGCCGGAGCGGCGGCCACCGGGGCCGGGGCGATCACGACGGCCGGCGGGGGCTCGGCCACGGGCGCGGGAATAGCCGCCGAGGCGGCCCCGGGAGTGGCATGCAAATGCGTGCCGGGAGGCGCTCCCCAGGCGCGCGACACCATCGGGATGGGCGTGACCGGCGGCGGCGGCACGGCCGTCGCAGCCACCTGCGTGGGGGCCTGGATCAAGGGCGCACCCATCTCGACCTTCGCCCGGTTGACCAGGGCCAGATAGTTGAGAATGCCCTGGGCGATGCCCTGCGCCACCGTTTCGCGGTACGACGGCGTCGCCAGCTTCTGGGCTTCTTGCGCATTGGTCAGGAAGCCGCACTCCACCAGTGCCGCGGGCATCGCCGAATTCTTCAGGACATGGAAGCGCGCCCGCTTCAGGCCGCGGTCCTCCGCCCGGGTTATCCCCACCAGCGATCGCTGAATCTGGTGTGCCAGCACCATGTTGGAGTGGTTGAAGCGGTTGTTCGGAACCGCCGGATATTTGCCGGCCAGCCGTGGATCAGATGTTGGCGGGTACTGCTCCACCGGCGTGATGAAGGTTTCCGCTCCCTGTACGCTGCGGGTGCCGGTGGCGTTCAGATGAATGCTGACAAACACATCCCCGGCGCCTCGCGCCGCCAGGAACGGACGGTCCTGCAGCGTCCAGAAACGGTCGGTGTCGCGGGTCATCACCACGCGCACCCCGTTGGCGCGCAGATGTGCCCGGACGCGCAGGGCGATGTCGAGCACGAGGTCTTTTTCCTGCAAGCCGCCGGCAATGGCCCCGGGATCCTTGCCGCCATGTCCCGGATCCAGCACGACCGTCCGCGTGGCCCGCCCCCCGAGATAGGCCGACGGGCGCACCAGGGGATCCACCGCGCATTGCGCATCCGCCTCGCTGAGGCACCACTGCCCGCGCAGTTTGATCACCGGGGCGTGCAGCCAGGTCTTGCTGCCGTTGAGAAAGGCTTCGCGGCCGTCCATCGTGAACTGCAGGCTGACGTACTGTCCGCGAATCAGCAGGGTCTTGCCGCCGGGCGCGGCCAGCGGCAGCCCGTACATGGCCGCCAGATCCTTCAGCGGAACATACCGCTTGCCCGCATAGGGCACGGTACGCAGCGCGCGCACCTGCGCAAACGCCACCGCCGGCAGGATCAGCCCGAAGAGCAGAATCCAGCGCAGCGGATGTCGGATGGAACGCTTCAAAACCATGAACGGGCGACTGTACGGGATTCCGGTTTCGAACGCAATCCTTCCATCCGGGCGGGCGGGATCAGATGCGATTGCCGTCGGGGCGATGCGCTTTTGCGCGCCGCCGCGCCGCGGCCGGCGAGGCCGAGGCATAGCAATAGACACACCCGTGCGGACAGGTGCCGTAGCAGCCGATGTCCTTGCTGGCCAGGCACCCGCAGGCCCGGCGCTGGCCCCGGTCCTTGCGGGCCTGCGGAGAAGCCAGAAAGGCCATCAGTTCCTCATCCCCCGGCCACAGACGCGCCATGAGGCCGCCATCCACGCAGCGACCGTGGGCGATGCCCATCTCCGACAAATCCACGGACTCGGCACAGGTCATGAGTTCCAGCCCGAAGGCCCGATTGATTTCCGCGATTCCGCATGCCAGATCGAGCTGTTCCTGAACGCTCGGCTCGCGCGCGCCGATTCCCATCCGGGCCAGTCGCCGCCGGACCGACGCATAGCGTTCGATGTCGGCAAAGCTGAACACCAGCCGTCGTGTCAGCGGTGCCAGGTTTTCCGCCAGCCGCCGCGCCCGCTTCAGCACCTCCGGCACCCCCAGGCTGTCCGCCAGCAGCAGCGGATCCATCCGCCAGATCACCCGCTCCGGCCCCAGGCGTTTCGACAGCCGCCGGAAGAGCCGGATCCGCTCCGCCAGCGGCGGCAGCCCCGGCTCCAGCCCCTCCGCTTCCCAGTCGTTCAGCGTATACTGCACATAAAAATGCAGTCCGCGGCGGTCCAGTTCGCGCAGGGGCGGAAGCAGCGCGGCCGGATGCTTCGACCAGAACACAATGACGCGGACCCGAGCTGTTGACACCCGCTGAACCTGCGAAGGGCGGAACGGATTTGTCCAAAGGAAAAATCCCGCCCGCAACCGGTTCATGAACCAGTCGGCGTAGCAGGCCGGAATGTCCGTGGCGCGGCTGGCCGACAGCACCACGGGCTCGGCAACGCTCACGGGCGAATCAATCGCCGCCACGGCCGCCGCCCGGGAACAGATGCCGCTTGCCGCCGCCGCCGGGCGGATCGAACATGAAATGCGGAATCGCATAGCCGGACACCTGCCCGCAAAGCGCCCGCAGGATCGCCCGTCCCCGGGCCACGGTGGATCGCAGATGGCCCGTGCCCGCCGCCAGATCGCCCTGGTGCAGATAGTACGGCTTCACGCCGAGGTGCAGCAGTCTTTCATTCAGGCGCCGCATCGTTTCGACATCGTCATTGATGCCCCGCAGCAGCACGGTCTGGTTCATCAGCGGCAGCCCGGCATCCAGCAGGCGCCCGCACGCCTCCGCGGCGCGCGGCGTCAGCTCCGACGGATGCGTGAAATGCAGGCTCAGCCACAGCGGGCGCACGGACCGGAACAGACGCGCCAGCGCCGGGGTGATCCGCTGAGGCAGCACGGCCGGGGTCTTGGTGCCGATGCGGATCAGGTCCACGTGCGGTATCGCCCGCAGCGCCCGCAGCAGGTGTTCCAGCCGCGCGTCGGACATCACCAGCGGATCGCCGCCCGACACCAGGACGTCGCGCACCTCCGGATGGCGGCGCAGCCAGGCCAGCGCCCGCCCGGAATCCGGCGGCGCCGCGCCGGGCCGGCCGCCGAGCGGCGCCGGCGCGGTGCGCGCGCGCGTGCAGTAGCGGCAGAAACCGGCGCAGTCGGCCGTGGCCAGCAGCAGGGCTTTGTGCGGATAGGAGCGGACCAGGCCGGGCGCCACCTGATGCGCCTCCTCCCCCAGCGGATCGCGCCGTTCGCCCTTCCCCGTCCGGGCTTCGCGCACATCCGGCAGCAGGGTCCGCCGTAACGGCCCGCCGGGCGTTTCCCGGGACAGCAGTCCCAGCATGTACGGCGTCACCGCCAGCGGCATCCGCCAGGTGTCCGGCGCGGCCAGCGCCCGGCGCTCGTCCGCCGACAGCTCCAGCACCCGTTCCAATCCCCGGCCCGACCGGATGCGATGGCGCAGCTGCCAGCGCCAGTCCGCCCAGTCCGCCGCCGTCGCCGAGGGAAAGGCCCGGCGGCGGAACGCGCGCTCCTGTGCGGCATCGAATGTAGACAATGAGGACATGCAACGCCGATATTGCCAAAGACTCCCCTTCCGGTAAACTCCCCGCGTGCAAAAGAAACCTGTATTCGACCAGACCACCGCCCTGGATCCCCTTCCGGGCGAGCCCGGGACGGACGCCTCGATCCTGCGCGATCTGGCGCCGTCGGTCCCCGCCGCCGTCGGCGCCGGCAGCCGCCAGCTGGTCACCAATTACCGCGCCATCCTGGCCTCCCGCGCCATTTACTACCCCGTCGCCTACCGTTTTCCCCGCGAACTCGGCCGCGGACGCCAGGGCATCGTGTTTCTCGGCCTGCGGCAGGGGGCGCGCGGATGCGTCACCCGCCACGCCATCAAGCTCTTCGATCCCGGCATCTACGCCAACGCCAAGAAATACTGGACCGACATGGGGCGCATCGCCGCCCAGACCTCCAAGCTCCAGCTCGTCAAGAATCCCGCCCTCGTCGTCCCTGAAATCTACGAGGAAAGCAACGGCATCGGCTACCTCCAGATGGAGGTCGTCAACGGCATCTCCCTGCGCGAGCTCCTTGACGGCACCCATCTGGAGCAGGCCCGCGCCCGCTCCAGCGACGAAGACTGGCGGCGTCTCACCGACGTGGTCTTCCGCCTGGAAAACGGCCGGATCATGATCCAGCCCGGCATCGCCCTGTACATTCTCCGGCAGGCGCTGCGCGGGCTGGAAACCCTTCACGAGATGGGGTTTGTGCATGCCGACGTCAAGCCGGCCAACATCATGATCGACCGCCTCGGCTACGTGAAGCTGATTGACTACGGCCGCGCCATGCTCTGCGACGAAAAAATGACCCTGCTGCTGGGCACGCCCGCCTACATGGCCCCGGAAATCCACCAGGAGCGCATCGCCCGGCCCCGGTCCGACCTCTACAGCCTGGGACTCGTCGGCCTGGAAATGCTCCGCGGCGAGCGTCTGTTCAACGCCGACAGGCCCCTCACCGAAGCCGACCTGCTGCAGGCCAAGCGCGATCTGCCGAACCGGCTCTTTGACATGCTCCCCGACCATGTCCGCCACAACGCCCCCTTCCTGCAGCTGCTGCGGCGCCTTCTCGACCCCGATCCGGCCAACCGCTTCGCCTCCGCCGAGGAAGCCGAAGTCGGCCCCGCCGGCCTCGCCATGCTGCACAAGCAGCTCACCCTCGCCGGCAAGGACACCGAATACGGCCGCGAACTCGAAGGCTATCTGTCCCGCATCGTCAATCCCCTCGGCCCCATGTAAGCGCCCCGCAGACGCTTCCCCTCCGTTCTGCGCCGGGGCATGGCGTGGCGCGAGCATTCTCATTGTTTGCAAACAATGAGTATGGCCCGGCAGAAATAATCCGGATTTTCCACGCTATGGAAAATTTTCCGGCGGATTTTCCACGCTATGGAATCCGGCAGCCGCCGGACCACGCCGTGAAAAATCCGGATTCGCGCGGCAGCCATCAGTCCCGGGCGGCGGCCAGCAGGTCGGACAGGGTGACGCGCCCTTCGTAGAGGGCCTTGCCGACAATCGCACCGGCAAGGTTGGGCCGGTCCAGCGCCCGCAGGCGGCGGATGTCGTCCGCGGACGAAATGCCGCCCGAGGCAATGACCTGGCAGGAAGGCCCGACGGCGTCGCACAGTTCGGCGTTGCCGTCAACATTCGGTCCGCGCAGCATGCCGTCGGTGGCGGTATCGGTATAGATGATTGTGCGCACGCCTGCGCCGGCGGCCCGCCGGGCCAGCTCGACCGCCGTGGTGCGGGAGGTCTCCGTCCATCCCTTCACCTGCACCCGGCCGTCGCGGGCGTCAATGCCCACCGCCAGGCGATCGCCATGCTTCGCCGCCAGCGCCGCCAGCTCTTCCATCCGCTCCAGCGCACGCGTTCCCAGGATGGCGCGGCGAACCCCCCGGGCCAGCAGCGCATCCAGGTCCGCATCGGTGCGCAGCCCCCCGCCGCATTCCACCGGAATCCCCGCGGCCGCCGCCATGCGGGCGATCACGTCCAGATGGACGGGATGCCCCTGGAACGCG
>JAHDSS010000289.1 GCA_018432565.1 Kiritimatiellia bacterium | reverse complement strand
TCGGGCACGGCGATCTTGCCGATGTCGTGCAGCAGGGCGCCGGTTTCGATGGTCTGGATTTCCTCGGGCATGGCGCCCATTTCGCGGGCGAGGACGATGGCGAGCCGCGCCACCCGCCGGCTGTGTTCGCCGGTTTTCTGCTCGCGGGCATCGAGAATGTCGGTGATGGCCTCCAGGGTGAACTGGTAGGTGTCGCTGATGTTGTCCAGCGCGCGGGACAGCGCGGCGTTCTTTTCGCGGACCATGTCTTCGAGATGCATCTGGTAGCGCCGGTTCTCCAGCAGAATGCGGCGGTATTTGATGGCGCGATCCAGCACGGCTCCGAGCTGTCCGGGGGAGATGGGCTTCTGGATGAAATCGAACGCCCCCAGGCGCATGGCCTCCACGGCGCTGTCCAGGGTGGCGGCGCCCGTGATGATGACGCCGACAGCGGAGTCGTCGATTTCCCGAAGCGCCTTGAGCACGTCCAGGCCGCTTTGCCCGCCCAGGCCCAGATCCACCAGCGCCACGTCAATCAGCCCCTGCGCCTGATGCATGATTTCGATGGTCTCGGGACCGGTATGGGCGGTGAGAACGCTGTACTCCTTGCGAAGCAGGATTTTTTCGAAGGTGGCGCACAGGTCCAGGTCGTCATCGGCCAGCAGCACGGTCCGGCGGGAATCGGCCTGGCCGGCCGGGGCGGCGGCCGCCGCCAGTCCCCCGGTGTCGCCGATGGAGTCCGGCAGGTCGTCGGAGAAGCAGATGCGGTTGCGTCCGGTCTGCTTGGCGCGGTAGAGGGCGCGATCGGCCAGGATCAGAAACCGGTCGGCGGTGGGTTCGGAGTTGGACGGGATATGGCAGACGCCGACGGAGATCGTCACATGCAGGTCATAGGAGCCCTTGCAGATCCGCGTTGTGCGGAAATTCTCCAGCATGCGCTCGGCGATCAGGCGGGTCTCCGCGGTCGTGGCGCAGGGCAGGAGGATCACCATTTCGTCGCCGCCGTAATACCGGCAGACGGCGTCGGAATCGCGGACGCTGGATTCCATCAGCCGGGCGCATTCCTTGAGCACCTGGTCGCCGACGAAATGGCCGAAGGAATCGTTGATGGCCTTGAAATGGTCGATATCCACGATCAGCAGGCCCAGGGGAAAGGCTTCGCCGGAGTCCAGGGTCCAGACCCGGCGGAGTTCTTCGTCGAATCCGCGCCGGTTCAGCAAGCCGGTCAGCGGATCGCGGTAGGCCAGTTCCTTGAGCTGCTCGGCCAGCGCCTTGAAATCAACCGAGGATTCCGCGCCATCGGTTTTACGTCTTTGCTCCGCATTCGACATGGGAACGCAACCTCCTTGGGAACCCGTGCCGGACGGGTCAACCTCCCGCTCGCAAGCCACACGGTATCCGTGGTGGGAACTATGACGCCAACCGGGAATTCGTCAAGACACGAATTTATGGAACTCCCTTTTCCGCAACAAGATCCCTCATGCATTCCGCTACCCGCCTGCTGGTTTCCGCCATCGTCGCCTGCCATGAGGCGCCAGTCCTGACCCGGGTTTCGCCATGAGGCCGCAATGCCACATGGCACGATATTCATTTTCGCCCCCGGAACCTTAATCTGATGTTCACAGAAATGAAACCGATGCACAACAGTTCGGCGGCGAAGCGGATTCCGCACCCCCGCAAAGAAGGAGCGGTGCCGGGGGGCGGCCTGCAGAAAATGAGGTGGCGCGGTTTTGTCCAACGCATTTTGAAGGAGACGGCGAAGAGGAACAACAAACAGCGTAAAGAAAGGCCGGATTCGGTGGAGTGCCCGACGCGTGGGGGGGGGCATTGCCGGATGCCGGCCGTCAGGAGGATGGCGCATGTGGACGATTGAGGAACTGTTGGAGAAGGTGTCATCGTCCGGAGGGTCGGATCTGATCCTGACCCCCGGCGCTCCGCCCCAGATCAAGATCCTGGGGCAGCTGCATGCGGTAGGTGACACACCGCTGACGGCCCGGGAAACGGAAACCCTGTCGCTTTCCACCCTGAACGACTACCAGAAGAATCAGCTGGTCCAGAACCGGAGCGTGGATCTGTCGCGG
>JAHDSS010000262.1 GCA_018432565.1 Kiritimatiellia bacterium | reverse complement strand
TAGGCTTCCAGCGCGCCGAGGTAGGACTGCCCGGCAAAAAACGCCGGGCGGTCGCCGTCGAGAATGTCGAGAGCCATCTGGCCGACGACGGCGGTGTCGAGGGTCGGCACGTGCGCGCACCAGGCCAGATAGAGGCGGAGTCCGCCGGCCAGCAGCAGGATGACCGCCAGCGCCGCGAGAGGTCCACGGGATGGAGGGTGGGCGGTCATGGGCGGTAGCGGAGGGTGATGCGGCGGCGGTCGCCCGGCTCCAGACCGATGAAGACGACCCCGCGTCCGGCGTCGTGCGGGAAGAGCGTGACGCCGTCCGGCGCCTGCCAGCCCGGCACCCAGTTATATTTGATCACCACCCGGTCCTGCGGGGCATCCAGGTCCAGTTCGATCCGGTCGAAATCCGCCTGTACGCGCCCGGAGCCTTCCAGGAAAAGCGAGGGGACCAGCCGGGTTTCGAAGATGGCGGTCCGGCCGATGTCGTGCGCCTGGCGATAATGGTCCGGGGTGCGGCGGAACAGGTCTTTCCAGTCGTCGTGCCACGTGACGACATGGGTAACGTTATGGAGTTCCATGAAAGAAAACAGGACATCGGGACCGTCGTAGCGGAATTCGCGCGGGGGATACTGGTATTCCACCAGCCTGGGCGAGAACCCGTAGAAGTCGGCGGCCATCATTTCGCGTCCGGCAAACAGGGGCAGGGCGGCGATCTTGGCGCCGCCGTAGCCGTGGACGGCCCGGCCGGCAAACAGGACGCGTCCGCCTTCGGGAACATTCGCGGCGAGCCAGTCCGTCAGCTGGCGGCTGGACTCAGGCCTGGCATGGAAGGGGGCCAGTCCCTTTCCGTTCCAGGTTTTGGCGCCCTGGTAGGCGCCGGTCAGCAGGAGGGCAACGGCCCACGCGGTGGCCGCGCGCCGCAGCGCGCCGCCCGCGCTGCGGCGGGGGCTCGCGGCGAGCGACCGGTCGATCAGCCGATCCAGCCACAGCGAGGCCGGGACAATGGCGACCAGCGCGGCGGGAATGATCAGGCGCTCGGTCTGGAGGATCTTCTTTACTTCCTCGCCCCAGCCGGAAACCAGCAGCAGCATCGCGGCCAGCGGGGCGAAAAACCGCCGGACGGAACGCGGCAGGCCAAGGAAACCGCCGACAAACCCCAGCACGAGAATCAGGGGATTCGTGCCGCGCAGGTTGTGGCCGAAGACGCCCCAGCCGTTGCGGACGTGCTCCCAGAAGGTTTCGCGGGAGGCCACGGACATAAAGCCGCCGATGGTGGCATGGCGCAAAGGCACCAGGGCCAGGGGCAGCAGCAGAACAAACAGCACGGCGGCGCCTCCCAGCGCCCATTTCCATTTGCCGGGAACCAGGCGGCGCGCATGCCCCGCCAGCAGCAGCAGGAACGGAACGGCGACAATCAGCGATCCGGGCCAGGCCAGGAACGTGAACCCGATCAGCAGCAGCAGGAGCAGCGTGGCGGGGCGGGGGCGGTCTTCCAGATAGAGGAAGCGGTAGCCGAGGGCGGCGAGGGGGAGGGCCATGGCCATGGCGAACAGCGCCGGGGCGGTCCCGTAGTGCAACAGGTGCACCCAGAAGCGCTGGGTGGGAGCCAGGGCCAGCAGCGCGGCGATCCACCGGGCCCGCGGGCCCGCCCCGACCCACGCCAGCGACGCCCAGGCCAGCAGCGGCAGCACGCCCAGGAAAAACACCGCGAGAAACGGCGTATAGACCTGCTCGGCCGGGATCCAGCGCAGAAACGGCAGCAGCCAGAGGCCCACCGACCAGATGCCGCTGGCGACGAGCGCCGTCACCGGCAGGCCCGCGTTCCAGTTCGGATCGTAGCCGTCCGGGCGGGGGAACAGATGCTGGAACGTCCAGAAGCGATAGACAAACGCCGGGCTGTCCACGCGGTAGATCATGCCGAAGCCGGTGGCGGAATACAGATGATGCACCGCCAGTCCCGCCAGGAACACCCAGGCCAGCGCCAGCCCCCGCCAGGTGCGCAGGAACGGACGAAAGACCACCGCCAGCGCCAGCGCGGCCAGCACGCAGCGGACGGCCCCCCGATCCAGCCAGCCGGGGCCGGCCTCCAGCGGCACTTTCCAGCCCGACGGAAAAAACCAGTTATCGTTGACCGCCGACGAAACAGCATACGCCAGCAGCAGCCCCGTCAGCAGGGCTTCGAGAGGACGGCGATTCGCGGCGGGGGCGGACGGATCCGTTGCGCCGCCGGTCCCGAACGGTGTCCAGTACAGCAGGAAAGCGATTGCCGCCAGCCCCAGGCCCGTCAGGCCGGCGACCGCCGGATCCAGCCAGGGGCCCGCGCCATGACGCGTGGCCAACGCCGCCAGGCCCAGCCCGACGGCGGCCAGCGCCCGGCGAAGCCATGCGGCCCGGTTGCTCCTGATGGCGGGATCATCCATGGCGGGCATTCTGAAAGACCCCGGTCGCTTCAGCAATCCAAAACCGCTTCGGCCGTTGTCGAAGGCGCATCTCCGTTTCCGTGACCTTCTCGGCGGCGGAAAGCCGCCGGTCCTTTGGGGGCTGCCGGGCACAGCAACAGTTGGCCGCCTCATTTTGCGACAGCAGATGTGCAGTCAATGCAACCGAATGCCACCCCCGGCCAAGGGATGTGGCTTTTCGAATCACTGTCATCCCATAGCGGGTGAAAGAAAAGGCTGGAATGTGGCGCGGAAATCCTCCACTCGGAGGGTATGAAAAAACACCACAACCACATTCCAGCGGGCCATTCGTATACCATCCTCAAGCAACTGTGCAACCTGATTCCGGGGCATTTGGTCGCGAGCCTGGCCAAAGAACACGGCGTGGATGCCCAGAGCCGGACGTTCACGCCTTGGAGCCACGTGGTCTCGTTGATCTTCGCGCAGGTGACGCACGCCATCGGGCTCAACGACGTCTGTGACGCGTTGCGCATGAACGCCGGGGCGCTCTCCAGCGTTCGCGGCGCGACGGCGCCGAGCCGCAACAACCTGAGCCATGCCAACCGGGTGCGCGACTGCGGGATGGCCGAGGCCTTGTACTGGAAGGTCATGGCGCACTTGATGAATCAGACGCCGGGCTTTGCGAAAGGAAAGGTGCGGCGGGGATATTTGCGGCGGTTCCACAAGGTGATTCACGCCTTGGACTCGACCACGATCCAACTGGTGGCCAACTGCATGGACTGGGCGAAGCACCGGCGGCGGAAGGCGGCGGCGAAGTGCCATCTGCGGTTGAACCTGCAGACCTTCCTGCCCCAGTGCGCCATCATCGACACGGCCAAGTTCCACGACAGCCGGAAGGCACGGGGGCTTTGCGCCGCGCTGCAAGAGGGCGAAATCGTGGTGTTCGACAAGGCCTACTTGGACTTCGATCACCTTTTTGAACTTACGCGGCGCGGCCTCTGGTGGGTCTGCCGGGCCAAGGACAACCTGCAATATCGCGTCGTCCAGTCGCTGAACACGACGGCCCACCCGCGGATCCTGCGGGATGAAATCATTGAACTGGCCGTGCCGGCTTCCGAAAACGCCTATCCACAGCGCTTGCGGCGCGTCGTGGCGTTGGTCGAGGTCAACGGTAAAGACGTCGAAATGGTCTTTTTGACCAACCACATGGAATGGAGCGCCTGGACGGTGGCCGAGCTGTACCGGTGCCGCTGGGACATCGAGGTGTTCTTCAAGGAGATCAAGCAGACGCTCCAGCTCGCGGACTTCCTCGGCTACAGCGCCAACGCCGTGCGCTGGCAGACGTGGATGGGATTGCTGGTGCATCTGCTGCTGCGCTATCTGGCGTTCATCCACGGCTGGGCGCACAGTTTCACGCGCCTGTTCACGGTCGTCCGGGCCGTCCTCTGGCGCCGGTGGTGCCTGCATGCCCTGATCGATTCCTATGGGACAGCCAACCCCCCGGGCCGGTTCTGCGCCACCCCGGAACAGGCCTATTTGCCGGGATTCGCATGAAGCCTGTGGGACAGCCAGATGCCGGCAAGCACAACAGATCGGGGCCACAGCAAGGAAATCGTAAATGCCCATTTGGAAATCTTCAGAACAAAGTGGTCAAATCCTAGGAAACGAAAGCGCCCAAAGCCGTGAAATCAACGCTATGGGATGACACTGAAATAGAAACGTAAGTGATAGGCCAAGGATGCGATTGCCTTGTCAGACAGGGCGGTTAATCCGCGAAGGGACAAAGACCCCCGATATTCCGCGAGGGCCGCCGCCGCCTCGTCTGACAGGGTGGGAAGGCCATCGAGCCGAAGTTGATCGTTAGAATCTGAAGTTGATGGCTCGGCAAAAGCTCGGGCAACCTCAGTTGAAATGGTCGTCAGTCCGTTTAGCAACTTGATATCTCTGCGCTTGGCCAAAGCCGCGGCTGCATCGACTGACAGTGTTTTCAGGCCATTGAGCTCAATGGTGCCTTTATGCTCAACCAGTGCCTCTGCCGCATCGGATGAGATTTCAGATAGGCCATTAAGTTTGAGGTACCCTTTGTGTTGAGCCAGAGTTTTTGACAC
>JAHDSS010000428.1 GCA_018432565.1 Kiritimatiellia bacterium | reverse complement strand
GCGCGCCGCCCGCCGGCAAGTTTGGTTGTGAGTTGGTGGTCGCTGGTCGCTGGTCTGTCCAACCATCCCCCGATCTTGCACCGCCGGATTCAGACCCCCACGGTCTTGCACCGTGGGTGAATCAAGTTGACCAGCCCCCCCGTACGCGCAACAGGCGGCGCCGAAGCGCCGCCTGCGGTTTCAACCTGATCCCGGATTACTCGGCCAGATTCGTCCAGATTTCCAGCACGCTCGGCACGGCGTCCGTGCCGTCGTCCGGGAACACCACCCACAGGAAGTTCAGTTCCACGGGATTCGCTTCCAGATCCTCCGGCAGCGGAGTCCACTCCTGAGCATCCAGGCTGGTGAAGATCTGCGCGTCGGCCAGCGAGGCCTCGTCCACGTCAATCGCCAGGGACTTCAGCACCAGCGTCGGCGCGTATTCCACCACCAGATACCCGCCGCCGGCTTTTTGCCCGGACCAAACGGTTTCCGGATCGGCATCCAGGGCGTTCCAGCCGCTGAGATCCTCCGGCCCTTCGCTGGTCAGGACCGAGACCGGCTGGCTGTCCCATTCCACGGCGGAGGCCACCGGCGCGGCGGCGGAGCGCACCGCCTTGAAGGCCACCGGCGTCGCCTTGGCTTCGGCCCGTTCGCCGTACACTTCCAGTTCCGGCATGACCACGCTGGGACTCGCAGAGTTCCAGGCACCCGTCAGCCGCAGATAGCGCACTTCGCGGCCGTCCAGCGCCCAGTCGTCCCAGCCGTGGCGGGGGTCGCCGCGGGTGTCCACCAGCAGCTCCCAGTTCTCGCCGTCCAGCGACGACTCGATGAAATACGTCTGCACCTGCCAGGTCCAGTCCCAGTTCAGCAGCCGCAGCCGCGACAGCGCCGCCGGCTCCACCAGATCCAGCGTGGTGGTGCCCACGGGATCCACATCCCACATCACGTGGCCGTAATTCGAGCTGAAATCGTGAATGCCGTCAATCATCCGCGTCTGCACGCCAGACCGGGTGCCCCAGATCAGGGCGCCGTTGGCCGCCAGCGCCAGGTTTTCGCCGATGTCGCCGTCCAGCGTTGTCGCCGTGACAAAGGCATCGGCCGCGCCCGGAGCCGACACGCGGAAGGTCGCCGTCTCGCTCTCGGCGTTGTCGTCAAGGCCCGCCGCCAGCGTGACGGACTGCCACACGTCCCAGTTCTGCGGCGTGAACGCCCGGACCGCCCCGGACTGCACCCGCAGGCCTTCGTCGCCGTCCACCCGGTCCACGCGCACCAGCACTGTGGCCGTCGGCGCATTGGTCAGGCGGACGAAGAAGCGGCCCTGACCGCCTTCGCGCACCGGGACGGACGACTTGGAAATCTCCAGATCCTGCAGCGGCGGACGCGTACCGTACACTTCCCATTCGGCAATGCACACATAGCCGTTGGCGGTGTTGGACAGCCCGGTGAACCGCAGATAACGCACCAGGCGGTCCTCGACCTCCCACTCGTCCCAGCCGTGCCGGAGTTCCGCGCCGGCATCCACCAGCGGAATCCAGTTCACGCCGTCCACGGAGGAATCGATCCGGTAGGTGTGCTCGCGGTAAACCCAGTCCCAGTTCAGCAGGCGCAGGCGGTTGATCGTGGCCACGGAATGCAGATCCAGCGTCATGGTGCCCGGCGGGGTTTCCAACCAGGCCGTATACCCGTAATTGGCGCTGTCGGCATGCACGCCGTCAATCACGTTGTCCAGCATGTTGGCGGCCGTCCCGGCCATCGAGCCGTGCAGCGCCAGGTTCTCCCCGATATCGCCGTCCAGGACGGTCGCGTCTACGAACATGTCTTCAAACCCGGCGCCTGAAATCCGGAACCGGACGGTTTCGCCGGCGGAATCGGCGTCGGGATCCGCCGCCAGCACCACCGCCTGCCACACATTCCAGCTCGTCGGCCGGAACACCCGGACGGCCCCGGCCTGCACATGGATGCCTTCGCCCTCGACCGGGCTGATCTGCAGCACCACGTTCTGGGCCGGTTCTTCGTTCAGTCGCAGGAAGAAACGCCCCTGGCCGCCTTCGCGGACAAAGACTTCTCTCTTGGAAATCGCCAGCGGCGGCAGCGGGGGCCGCTCGCCCAGCACTTCCAGCTCGGAAAACACGACGGTGTCGCCCGCGGAATTCGTCAGCCCCGTCAGTCGCAGATAGCGCATCTCGACCTCGGCGACCGGCCAGTCGTCCCAGCCATGGCGGTCCGCGCCGCCGGCATCCACCAGCAGGGTCCATTCCTCGCCGTCCACCGAGGACTCCACGGTGTAGCGCTGTGTGCGGTACACCCAGGTCCAGTTCAGCAGGCGCAGGCGGGAAACCGTCATCACGTCGCGCAGATCCACCACCATCGAGCCCGGCGGATTTTCGGTCCAGACCGTGTAGCCGTAGTTGGTGCTGGCCGTGTGGACGCCATCCAGCATCTG
>JAHDSS010000370.1 GCA_018432565.1 Kiritimatiellia bacterium | reverse complement strand
TGGCCGCTGGAGAAGCCCTCTCTTCCGGTGCTGGCGATGCCCACCACGTCGGGGACGGGATCGGAGGCGACCCGCAATGCCGTGCTGGCGTCGCCGGAACACGGGGTGAAGGCCAGCCTGCGGAGCGTGACGATGATTCCGCGGGTGGCGCTGGTGGATCCGGAACTGACGTATGGTCTGCCCCCCGACGTGACGGCCACGACGGGAATGGATGCGCTGACGCAGCTGATCGAGCCGTTTCTCTGCCGCCGGTCAAATCCCCTTGTGGACAGCCTGTGCCGCGACGGCATGGCCCGTGTCGCGCGCAGTCTGACCCGGGCCTGCGCGGACGGCCAGGATGCGGCGGCGCGCACGGACCTGGCGCTGGCCAGCCTGCAGGGAGGGCTGGCCCTGGCCAATGCGGGACTGGGCATTGTGCACGGAATCGCCGGGCCGGCGGGCGGACGGTTTCCGGCTCCGCACGGCGCGCTGTGCGCGGCGCTGCTCCCTCACGCCCTGACCGTGAACCGTCGGGCCTTGCGGGAGCGCCAGCCGGACAGTCCCGTTCTGCCGCGCCTGGACGAGGTGGCGCGGATTCTGACCGGGCGGGAAGACGCCGGTTCAGCGGAGGGTGAAACCTGGCTGCGGGAACTGTCGGCATCGCTGCGAATTCCTTCGCTGAGATCGCATGGGATCCGGCCCCCGCATGTGCCGGAACTGGCGGAGAAGGCCCTTGCGGCGTCCAGCACCAAAGCCAATCCCGTGGACCTGGCAACAGACGAAGTGGAGGAGATCATAGTCATGGCGCTGTAGGACGGCAGGGCGGTGCCGGTCCCGCACCAAGGCCAGCCGGTGCCGGTCCGCCGGCGTTTGCCTGATGACGGTCAGCTTCCCATGAAGAAAAGAAAGCATATGAAGGCAATGTGGGCCTGGTTGATACTGGCAGGGCTGACAGCCGCAGGTGGCGTGCGGGCGGAACGTCCGGCCACGGGAGATCGGGCTCCGGCACCAGTTCTTCGAACCGGCTCCGGCGATGGCTACAAGTTTTTGTCGGCGCTCTATCATGCGGGACCCGCCCGTCCCGGAGACCGTCGGTCGGCGGTGGTGATGCTGTTCATCGATCAGGAGGATGAGGCCTCCGGCACGGCCTTGTCGGCATTGATGACGGTGGCCCGGAGGGCGCATGGCCATTCCGGTTTGCGGGGAAAGGTCCGGTTCTATGTGGTGGGAACGGGGGCGGGGGCGGAACGGGGCGTCCTGATGGAGATGTTGACCCGGCATCAGGTGGTCCTCCCTGTGGATGCGCTTCTGGATCCTCGGGGAGAAGCCCGCCGGGCCTTCGGAATGGATGCCTTGCCGCAGATGGTCGCGGTGTCGCGGACGGGAGTTCTCACAGCATGCCTGGATGCGAAGAAGGCGGGCTCCCCCCGGAGCGTGGCCGGGGCGGTCGTCAGCGCCGTCAAGGAATCCGGACGGACTCCTGCCGCCACTCGCCGCAATCCGGTGCCCCGGCAGCTCTCACCGGCGGAGAATACTTCAAACGCCTCCCAGCCCGTTCGCTGGTAGAGCGGCGCGGAGACGCGGGATATCGCTTTGAAAGATGGGGGCGCAGTTGCGGCGGCCTGGTGAAGTCCGGATTGCCGACCGTACCGCGGATGCTACACTGCTGGGGAGATGAGCAAAGGGCTGGCAGGGTCGTTTCTTGTGCTGGGGGGGGCATCGCTTGTGGCGCAGGTGCTGGCGGTGCGGGAACTGCTGTATGTGTTTTACGGCAATGAATTCTTCATGGGGTGGGCGCTGTTTGCGTGGCTGTTCTGGGTGGCGGCGGGAGCTTGGATGGCCGGGCGGCGGGGCGGGCGGATGCCGTCCGGAACAAAGCCGCTGGCGATCTGCCATGCGGCGGCCGCCGTCGCGCTGCCGGCAGTGCTGGTATGCATTCGCTCCGCACGGATCTGGGTGACGCCCGTTGCCGGGGCGGTGCCGAACCTGCCCGCGGCCCTGGCGTTCGCCTTTTTGGCCCTGGCGCCGCTGTGCCTGGTGCTGGGCGGGCAATTCGTGGCGGGCGCGAACATCTGGCGGCAGGCGGCGCCTTCGGTCCGGACGGGGTCGGTGCAGGGATGGGCGTATGGATGGGAAACGAGCGGTTTCGTTGTCGGGGGCCTGCTGTTCAATTATTTCGGGGCGGGGCGGGAGGAATTTCTGGTGGCGGGCCTGCTGGGAGGCATCCATGCCGTGGCCGGCTGGGGGGTGCTGGCGGCCGGGAAAGAGCCATCGCGCTTGGCGCGCGCCGGCCTGGCCGCGTTGCTGTGCGGCTCGGCGGCACTGGCGGTATTCAGCGGGCGGGCGGGGCAGGCAACGGCGGCCTGGCGGTATCCGGGTCAGCGGCTGCTGGAATCGCGTCAGTCCATTCATGGTCATCTGGCGGTAACGGCCATCGGCCCGCAGATTCATTTTCACGGCAACGGGCTGCTGCTGGGCGCCGGAGATGAACCGATGGCCGGCGAGACCCTGGCGCACTATCCCATGCT
>JAHDSS010000214.1 GCA_018432565.1 Kiritimatiellia bacterium | reverse complement strand
CGGGCAGCCGGACGTGATTCCGATGACCGAGGAGCTGCCGCAGCGGCCGACGAATCCCTACGGCGAGTCCAAGCTGATGTTCGAGACGGCGCTGCGCTGGGAACAGCAGCGTCGCGGCCTCCAGCCGGTGTTTCTGCGCTATTTCAACGCATGCGGGGCCACGGAGAAGTACGGCGAGGATCACGAGCCCGAAACGCATCTGATTCCCAACGTGCTGAAGGTGGCGCTGGGGCAGGCGGAGGCCGTGCCGGTGTTCGGCGACGACTACGAGACGCCGGACGGGACGTGCATCCGCGACTACATCCACATCGTGGACCTGGCGCGGGCGCATATTCTGGCGCTGGAGCAGGACGTGACCGGCCCGTTCAACCTGGGCACGGGCACCGGGTTTTCCGTCAAGCAGGTCATTGACGCCTGCCGCGAGGTGACGGGCCGGGACATTCCGGCACGGATGTCCCCGCGCCGTCCGGGCGATCCGGCCCGGCTGGTGGCGGGGGCGGAGAAGGCGAAGCGCGTGCTGGGGTGGGATCCCCGGTTCGCGGATCTCAAGACGATTGTGCGGCATGCGTGGGCGTGGCACCAGGCGCATCCGCACGGCTACAGGAGGGCATGAGCATGGCGGAGCTGCCGGTTCAACAAGCGAACTTCCGGGTGGACACCCACCGTCCGCGAAGCAAGAGCAAGATGCGCTCGAAGATCCGGCACATCCTGGCGGTGGCCTCGGGGATGTTTCCGGCGATGGCGGTGTTTGTGTTTCTGATGTCGCTGTTCCAGCACGAGCTGCAGCGTCGTCCGCTTCACCAGTTGTCGGCGGTCTTCCTGGGCTGCGGCATGGTTTCGCTGCTGTTCTATGCGTGGGCGCGCTCGGAGAAGATCCGCCGCCACGAAATTTCGGCGCGCAACCGGGAGCTGCGCCAGCGCGATCAGGCCGAAGCCCTGCGGCGGGAGCGCGAGAAGCGGCAGGCCGCGGCGGCGGCGCGCCCGGCGGCCGAAGCCAGGGAGGGCTGAATGCCCCGGCGTTCCTCCGGCCGTTCCGGCATGGCGCTGATTCTGGCGCTGGCGGCCATTGTGCTGGCCGGGGGGCTGGCGCTGCACTTGCAGGCACGGGCCGGGGCGCTGGCCCGCGCCGAGCAGGCCGAGCTGGTGCGCGAGCGCCTGCGGGTGGCCGCGGCCGAAGCCGCCCGGGAGGCGATGTGGGTGCTGGCGTCCGACGAGGATCTCCGGATGGATCACCTGGGCGAGGACTGGGCGCTGCCGATGGAGGCCACGGGAGAAGACGGCGTTTCCACCATGGCCGTGGTGGAGGATGCCGGGCGTTTCGTCAACTGGAACAACCTGTCGGTTTCCAACCGCGCCACGCGCACGCCCCGCGAGATCCTGCTGGATTTGATGACGTTCTGCGGGGATTTCGAGCCCGTGACCTGCGTGGAGGCGCTGCAGGATTACGTGGATGCCGACGGCGAAGGCGGGTTTGAAGCGGCCTTCACCCGCCGGCTGGAGCCCCCGCGCGAGCCGCCGAACCGGCCGCTCTGGGCGCCGGAGGAACTGCTGCACTCGCACGGGTTTTCCGCTGACCGGCTGCGGTCCCGGCCGAAAGCCGACGCGGGCGACCTGTTCGGCGGCGACCTGGCGTCGTCCACGGTGCTGGTGCCGGCGGCGTTGGAGGCGCCGGTGCCCGTCAACGTGAACACGGCGGGGCGGGATGTGCTGATGGGGTTGACGGGGCTGCAGCAGGAGGCGGCGGTGCGCGCGGTGCTGTCGCTGCGGCAGGTGCAGCCGTTTTCGTCGCTGGGCATGATGTTCATGGCCAACCCGGAACTGGCGGCCGCGCTGGAGGGTTCGGTGGGCACGTCCAGCGGGTATTTCCGGATCCGCGCCCGGGCGTCGCTCGGGGGGCAGCGTCGTTCGGTCATGGCGTGGGTCCGGCGCGACGCGGCCCGCGGCGACATCCAGGTGCTGCAATGGGTGGAAGGGGAGGGCTGACGCGTGGCCGGCGGATACAAAGCGGCCTACGGGCTGGAGCGGGCCGGCGGACGTCTGGTGCTGGCGCGGGCGACACGCCGGAGTGCGCCGCAGGTGCTGTATGCGGGGCCGGCGGATTCGGAGGAAGCCCGCCGGATACTGGCGGGGGCGGCGCGCGAGGCGGAGCGCGGATCGGCGGCCCTGGCGGCGGCGGTGTCTGCGGAACAAACGGTGATACGCCGGCTGCGGGCTCCGTTTGCCTCCGTGCGCAAGGCCGCCCGCGTCTGGGCATCGCTGCTGGATGTGGAGCTGCCGTTTCCGGTGGAGGCCGCGGTATGCGCCTATGGTCCGCCGCGGCTGGACGACGGCGGCACGGTGGCGGTGGCTGCCGCCATCCGCCAGGGGGATTTGGCGGCGTTCCAGGACGCCTGCCGGGCCGCGGGGGTTGATCCAACCCATGCGGACGCCGAGGGGCTGGCGCTGTGGGAGCAGCTGGCGGTGGACACGCCGCCGGCACGGGCCGGCCAGCCCCGGGCGCTGGTTTGGCTGGGCGCGGAACATGTGCTGGTTCTTCGCGGGCGCGGGACAGAGCTTCTGGCGGCCCACATGTTGCGGGCGTCCCCGGTGGAAAAGGGGGCCGGCGCCCAGGACGCCTTTGACCGGCTGTGGGGCGCGCGCATGGGGCCCATTCTGGCGGCCCACCTGGCCGAGACGGAATCCGCGGAACTGGATGTGTGGTGGGCGGGGAGCGGAGCGGAGGATGACGAGTTGACGGGGCGTCTGCGCCGGCTG
>JAHDSS010000369.1 GCA_018432565.1 Kiritimatiellia bacterium | reverse complement strand
GTGTGCTTCATGTGTTCTCGTTCCTCTCGGGAGCCCCCGGGTACGGCCTCGTTCACCGCGCCCGCATGGACCCTTCCACTTCACACAGTTTGAGCGCAATTCAAGCCCCGGTCAAGAAAAACCAAGCCCAGACGCGGTTTTTTGGGTGGTTGCGTGGTCGAACGGTTCGCTCCGCCGCGGATCAGTACCAGCCGGGTTTCATCCCCGCCCCGGCAGGCAGGACAGGCGGGGTCCGGACGGACGGCGCCGCCGCCGGCAAGGTCATCGGACGCACAGACGGGACATAGGTCCCCATCCCGCTTTCGCGGATCGACTGGGCTTTCCAGCCTCCCTGCCAGCCGGACGGCGCGGAATTCGGCATGCCGGCCCCCGATCGTCCCATCACCGGCATCACTCCCCCTCCCCGCCCGGCGGAGGACGCGTCCATGGAAAACCCGGCTTCCCGGACCGGCGTGTCCGAAACCGGCCTCGAGGGGGTCCACGCCATCCCGCCGGCGGCCCGCCCGGCCGACGGCAAGGGAGCGTCCGACCAGGCCTCCGCCGCGTCATTCCATCCCGCGGCATCCGGTTTGGCCGATCTCATCAGATCCCCCAGCATTTCGCGCGTTCTGGACATCTCCGGCAGGACCGGCACGGATGCCCCCGCCTCCGCGCGGGCGCCGACCGGTTGCGGATCGTCCCGGACCAGCGGCCCGATTGGCTCCCGCATCCGCTCCGTTTCCGGCTCCCCCCCGGCGGCGGCTCCAGTCTCCGCCGTCTCCGCCGGACGCCGGGCAGCGGCGAGACCCTCCGTCCCGGACAATTCTGTTTCCCCCGTGTAGGGATTGCGTCCATCGGGCAGCCATTCTTCGCCCTCGTTCGCCGTCTCAGGTTCTCCGGATTCCAAAACGCCTTCCCGGTCCGATGCCGCCACCCGATCGGCCAGCCATCCCCAGCCCGTCTCCGGTTTGCCGCCGGCGGACATCGCGACCGCCGCGTTGCTGGCGCCCCCGCCCAGGGTGGGAAGCGACAGGCTCTGCACCAGCCAGTTGCGGCCGCTGTCGGAATCGCGGGTTCCGCGATCCTCTTCCGCCCGCGCCGGCGGCGGAACCGGCATGCCGCCGGAGGACCGCGACGTCCAGCCGAAGACGGATTCGCCCGAACGGAATCCCAGATCCAGCAGCGTCTCCCGTCCCATCAACCCTTCCTGCGCCTGGGTGTCGCGCAGCCGCTGCCAGGCCGTCCGATCGGGCGCTTCGCCGTCGTAATGGGAAAGCCCGCCCCGATCGTCATACAGTTGAATGGAACGGCTGTACTCCCGGTGCACGGGAATGTCGCCCCCCCACGCCGCGCCGGCGCCCAGCGCCAGCAGGACGGCTCCCGCCGCCCGGATGCCATCGTTCCGATTCACCCGGCCATCCTACCGCCCCCCTTCCCCCTTTTCAATCCGCATCCTTGCCAGCCCGCCCGGCTTGGCCTATCATCCCCTCCCATGAAGCGTATCCTCCTGTGCCTGGCCCTGGCCGTCCTTGCCGCCGCTCCGACCGCCCCCGCCGATTCCGGCATGCTGCTCGACAGCTATGCCGCCATCGTCAACGGCAAGGTCATCACCGTCGGCGAAGTGCTCGCCGCCATGTCCGGCGGCCGCGAGCGCCTGGAGGCCCGGCATGAGGGCGCCGAACTCCGCCAGCGCCTCGCCGAGGAGTACCAGTCCGTCCGCGACCGCCTGGTCGAATCCGAACTCATTCTGCAGGCCTTTGAATCCCAGGGAGGCGTTCTGCCCGACCGCGCCATCGAAGATCACATCAATTCCGTCATCCACGAGCAGTTCAACAACGACCGCGCCGCCTTTCTGCGCGCCCTGGCGGCCGAACGCCTGACCTTTTCCGAATGGCGCAAGCAGATGAAAGACCAGCTGATCATCCAGTACATGCGCGGTCAGGAAGTCCAGGCCAAGATCCTCGTCACCCCCTTCGATCTCCAGCAGGCCTACGACCGGCGACGCGACGACTTCGCCAACCCCGAGCGCGTCCGCCTGCGCTCCCTCGTGCTGACGCCCGCCGCCGATGCCGAATCTCCCGAAGCCGCCGACGCCCGCGACCGCGACCTTCTGGCCCGTCTCGCCGCAGGCGAACTGGACATCGAAGACGCCCCCGGAACTCCCTCCGATCCCGAGTGGTTCGAAGCCGCCAGTCTCCACGACGCCATCCGCGCCGCCATCGAAAGCCTCGAGCCCGGCGCCTTCGCCGGCCCCGTGGAACTCGGCGGCAGCCGGTATCTGATCCAGCTCCTGGACCGCGAAGCCGCCTGCGTGCAGCCGTTCGAGGAGGTTGCATCCGATATCGAACGCGACCTGCGCCGGACCGAATTCGAACGCCTCAACCGGATCTGGATCGATTCGCTGCGCTCGAAGTATTTTGTCCAGGTCTTTACCCACGACCTGTTCGACTGAGGCTCCGCCCGTGAAGCCCATCGTCATCGGACTGACGGCCGGCGACCCCAACGGCGTCGGCCCCGAAGTCTCGCTCCGCGCCGCCCTGCAGCCCCAGCCCGCCAACCGCCGCCTTGTCCTGATCGGCCCCCGCACCGTCTGGGAGCGCGCCGCCCGGATCATCGGCCGGCGTCCGCCGCCGGACATTCCGTCCCTCGACGCTCCGCTGCCGCCCCGCGCCACCTGGAGTCCCGACGCCGCCCCGCCCCCGGCGTACCGCCCGGGAAAAATCCGCACCGATGCCGCCCGCTCCGCCTATGCCGCCATCCTCGCCGCCGCCGCCGCCGCGCAAAACGGCCGCCTCCACGCCGTCGTCACCGCCCCCATCTGCAAGGAGGCCTTTCAGCGCGCCGGCCTGCGCGTGCCCGGCCATACCGAGCTGCTCGCGCACCTGGCCGGCGACGTGCCCGTGGCCATGATGCTGTTCGGCGACCGCATCCGCGTCGTTCTCGCCACCCGCCATCTGCCGCTGCGGCGGGTCCCCGGCGCGCTGACCGCCGATGCCATCGTTGAAGCCGCCGGCATGCTGGCCCTCGCCCTGCCCTGGATGGGATTCCGCCGCGCCCGCATCGGCGTCTGCGGGCTCAATCCCCACGCCGGCGACGGCGGCGCCCTCGGCTCCGAGGAAACAACCGTCATCCGTCCCGCCATCGCCCGCTGCCGGCGGCGAGGCTGGAACGTGCAGGGTCCCATCCCCGCCGACGCCATCTTCCACCAGCACCTCGCCGGCCGGTACGATGCCGTCGTCGCCATGTACCACGACCAGGGCCTCGCCCCCATGAAAATGCTTTCGTTCGATTCCGGCGTGAACCTGACTCTCGGCCTGCCCTATGTCCGCACCTCGCCCGACCACGGCACGGCCTTCGATCTCGCCGGCACCGGCAAGGCCAGCCCCGCCAGCACCCGCGCCGCCCTCGACTGGGCCGCCCGCCTCGCCGCCCGCACAAATCCCTGGGCAACGTGAATCCGCCCGGCCGCGGCACGCCCGCAAACCCCGGCCTGCCATAACGCAATCCAAACGTCTGCGGGATTGTCTCCGTCCGGCCGTTGCCCTATCCTTTTTCCTTGAAACGCGCCGGCCCCTGGCCCGGCCGTTCACAGGAGAAGCGCAATGGAAGTACTGCTCGTCATGCTGGCCGTGTTCATTCTGGTCATTGTGCCCGTCTGGATCCTGGTCCTGCTTCTGTCGGTGCGCAGCACGCAACAGCACCAGCAAACCCTCCTGAACAGCCTGCTCTCCCGCATGGACCGCCTGACCGCCCGACTGAAGGCGGACGCCCCGTCTTCCCCCGCCGCACCGGCGGCACCGCACCCGACCCCGCCGCCGGCGGCCCCCGCCAGAGCCGTCGCGCCGCCCGCCCCTTCTCCCGCACCGGCTCCGTCCGCTCCGGCGGTGCCGGCGGCCGTCCCCGCTCCGCCCCCCCGCCCCGCGGCTCCGCCTTCGCCTCTCCAGGAAAAAACCCTCCGCACCCTCCGGCGCATCTGGAACTGGATCATCATCAACGAGGAATTCCAGCCCACCGGCGTCTCGTGGGAATTCGCCCTCGCCACCACCTGGCTTATCCGCCTGGCCGTCGTGGTGTTTGTCATCGGCATCGGGTTCTTCCTGAAATACTCCATGGACCACGGATTGCTCGGCCCGCACGCGCGCGTCGTGCTCAGCATATTCACCGGCATCGCCATGCTGACCGCGGGAACCCGCCTGCTGGGCCGGGCCTATCATCTCCTCGGCCAGGGTCTTCTCGGCGGCGGCTTCGCCGTCCTCTACTTCAGCGGGTTCGCCTCGTTCTCTTTCTACCGCCTGATCGGTCCGCTCCCCGCCTTCGCCTTCATGGCCCTCGTCACCCTCTGCGCGGGCCTCTTCGCCATCCGCTTCAACTCCCTGCTGGTCGCCGTCCTCGGCATTCTGGGCGGCTACGCCACCCCCGTCCTGCTGTCCACCGGCGAACCGAATTTCGCCGGCCTGTTCGGCTATCTCCTCCTGCTGGGATTCGGGGTGCTCGGCATCTCCCGGAAACGCCACTGGCCGCTGCTCAACCACCTGGCCATGCTGCTGACCTACAGCCTCGCCGCGCTCGCCGTCGCCCGCGACTTCACCGCCGCCGATTTCCCGGTGGTCATGCCGTTTCTCGCCGCCTTCTTCCTGCTCTTCACCGCCGCCATGGTCCTCTACAACCTGGTCCGCCGCGAACAAGCCACCCTGCTGGAAGTTCTCGGCACCCTGGCCAACGGCGGCCTGTTCTTCGGGCTGGGCCACGGCGTCATCACCACCGCCCACTCGTCCCGCGCCGCCGCCGTGCTCGCGCTGGCCCTCGCCGCGTTCTACGTGCTGCTGGTCTATCGCTTTCTGGCCGCTCACCGCCAGGACCGCGGCCTGCTGATGTCGTTTTTCGCCCTCGCCGCGTTTTTCGCCGTCCTGGTTCCGCCGCTCGCGCTCTCCAAGGAATGGATCACCCTGAGCTGGTCCCTCCAGGGGCTGGTCATGCTGTGGCTGGCCGCCAGGCTCGACAGCCGGTTCCTCCGCTCCCTCTCCCTCGGCGCCTATGCCATTGCCTTCCTGCGGCTGGTGTTCTTCGACCTCGGCCGCCAGTACGGCCAGCCCCTGCCTGCCGATCTGACCTGGCAGGCGTATGCATCGCTGCTGGGCGGCCATCTGCTTGTCATCGGCGGCCCCATCGCCGCCCTCGGCGGCGCCTGGCGCATTCTGCGCAACCCGCCCGCCGCCTCCCCGCGGTCCGTCGGACGCGCCAACGACCTGCCCCGCGACCCGGCCGGAGGCTCTGTCCCCGCGCTCGTCGCCGCCCTGGCCATCGGCCTCCTCTTCGTCTGCCTGCATATTGAATTCTACCGGACCTTCGATTTCTTCTGGCCCGCCTTCGCCATGCCCTCGCTGTCCGTTCTCTGGCTGGCCCTCGGCCTGTTCCTGCTCGCCCTGTTCCGCCGCCACGGCTCCCCCGGCCTGCGAACCCTGACCGGCCTCGCCGCCGCCGCCTTCCTCTTCAAGCTCCTCTTCCTCGACATGCCCCTGTGGGGCCCCAGCTTCGAACGACTGCTCTATGTCCGCGACTGGACCCCGCTGCTCGCCGGCATCCGCGCCATGGACTTCGCCCTGTGCACCGGACTCCTCGCCTTCCTGTTCTTCCGGCTTCGCCCAGCCGCCGCCGCCCGCCGCCTGGCGACGGCTTCCGGCATCACCGCCCTCGCCCTGCTCTTTCTCTTTCTGACCTTCGAATTGCACACCGTCCTGCAGCGCTTCCTGCCCGGCATGCGCGCCGGCGGCCTGACTCTCCTCTGGGCCCTCTACGCCCTCGCCCTTCTCGTCGCCGGCCTCCGCTTCGGCCTCCGCGGACTGCGCTACGCCGGCCTCGCCCTCTTCACCGTCGCCGTCGCCAAGGTCTTCCTGGCCGATCTCGCCGGGCTTGAAGCCATCTACCGCATCATCGCCTTCCTCGCCCTCGGCATTCTCCTGTTCCTCGCCGCCCTCCTCTACCTCCGCAACCGCTCCCGATTCGTCCCGCCCGAAAAATGATCCCCCATGCCCCCCCTGCACACCTATCAACAATGTCAGTGTCAGGCACTGACATTTTGTTTTTGTGATATGTTAAAGCCAACTGCTGATTGTGCTGACCGGATCAATCCCGCCGCTGAGGAGTTGCCATGAAAATCATTTGCTGTTTGCTCGCCGCCATCGGATGCGCTTCCTCCCTTCCCGCCGCCCCCGCCCCCGCCGACTTCGCCGCCACCCGGCGCATTGAATCCCGCCCCATCTCCTCCCCGCGCCTCGCCGAGGTCCGGCTCGACGCCCCCCTCCTGGCCGCCACCCGCAACGGATTTCCCGACCTGCGCCTCTTCGATGACAGCGGCGTCGAACGGCCCCGCACCGTCGAACCCCTCTACGCCACCGAGCCGCGCACCTCCCGCGCCGTCATCGCCGCCAGTCCCTCCGAGCTTCGCGAACTCCCCGGCAACCGCATCGAAGCCCGCTTCGTCCTTGCCGAGAAACAGCCCTCCCCCGACGGCCTCGACATCCGCACCCCCCTCCGCGATTTCATCCGCACCGTCCGCGTCTCCGGCAGCCCGGACGGCCAGGCCTGGCAGACCCTTGTCGAAAACGCCGAAATCTTCGACTACTCCCGCTACATGGATATCCGCCGCACCGAAATCGCCCTGCCCTCCAATGCCTGCCGGCACTTCTCCATCGAAATCTCCGACGCCTCCGAAGAACGCGCCCAGCCCCTCGTCCGCCTGGTCCAGGAAGGCGGACGCGACGCCTCCCGCGCCTTCGACCTTCTCCGCACCCCCTTTCGCATCCAGGGCATCTCCTTCTGGCGCACCTCCACCACCATGGCCAAAGCCAGCCCCGTCCTCCAGGATTGGCCCCACGCCGGATTCGAGGTCACAAACAACCCCGGCGCCCAAACCACCGAAATCCTCATCCAGACCCGCATGGCGCCCCTGACCCGCCTGACAATCGAAACCCCCGCCCGCAACTTCCAGCGCGACGCCACCGTCATGGCCCCCGACTGGATTCGCGGACAGAAATCCTGGCGCACCATCGCCCGACGCCAGCTGACCCGCGTGGATCTTCCCGGCTATGCCCGGGACGACCGGACCATCGAATTCGATGAAACCCGCGCCCCCGAGCTGCGGCTGATTCTGCGCAACCAGGACAATCCCCCCCTCGACATCGCCGGCATCCAGGCCCGCGGCCCCGTTTACCGCCTCCTGTGGCTCGCCGATCCCGGCGCGGCCTACCAAATCGCTTTCGGCCAGGACCGCGTGGAAGCCCCCTCGTACGACACCCATGCCATCCGCACCGCCCTGGAACAAGGCCTGGCCCCCGAGCGCTGGACGCTGGCCGATGCCGGCGAAATCGAAATCCCCGGCCGGCGCTTCTCCATCGCCGGGTTCTTTTCCCGGCCCGCCGTCTTCGGCTCCCTGCTCGCGCTCGCCGCCCTGGCCCTGCTGATTCTGCTCGCCCGGGCGCTCAAGGCGTCGGACCGCACCGACGAATAAGGCCTTATCCCGCCGCGGGCCTCTCCACCGTCACCCTCCGCGACGCCTCGCCGGCCGTCCCGGCTTCCAGCCTCACATGCCAGCACGCCTCCGGCAGCAGCTCGCCCAGGCGCTCCGCCCATTCGATCGCCACGATGCCGTCAAAGTGCTCCAGATACTCCTCCACCCCCAGCCCGAAGGCATCGGCCGCCCCCCGCAGACGGTACAGGTCAATGTGCGCCAGGCCCCGCTTCCCCCGGTATTCATTGATCAGCGTAAACGTCGGACTCCCCACCGGACGCCGCACACCCAGCGCCCGGGCCAGCCCCTGCACGAAACACGTCTTGCCCGCCCCCAGCTCGCCGTGCAGACACAGCACCGCCCCGTCCGGCAGTTCCCCCTCCAGCCGCGCCGCCAGCGCCTGCGTCTCCTCCGCCGATGCCGTCTCGATCTGTTCCCGCTTCGCGTTCATCGCCGCACACCCTCACACATTTCCCGCGCCCGCGCAATCTTCCCCCCGATTCTAAAATTCATTGGCTGACCCCTTTTCGGGAAAAGGGGTCAGCCAATGAATTTTAGAATTGAGTGAGCTGCGCCGGAATTTAGCGGTTTTCTTTCCGGGGCGTTTGTTTCAAAATGCTCCGCCATGGAACCTGACCGCCCAAGCTCCCGGCCCGAACTGCCCGGCTATGAATTTCTGGAGCGCCTCGGCACGGGCGGCACGGCCACGGTCTGGCTGGCCCGCCAGCTCTCCCTCGACCGCGTGGTCGCCATCAAGGTCCTCTCGCCCAAGCTGCTGGCCGACGAGGAGGCCCGCGTTCAGTTTCAGGAGGAAGCCCGCGCCGCCGCCCAAATCTCCCATGCCGCCATTGTCAGCATCCTGGATTTCGGCGAGCACGAAGGCTGGCTGTACTACGTCATGGAGTACGTGGCCGGAACCAATCTGGCGGAATGGATTCAGCAGAACCAGCGCATGGCCCACGGACAGGTCCTCAAGCTGGCGGAAATCATCGCCGGGGCCCTCGACACCGTCTGGCGCGACTCGTCGCTGATCCACTGCGACATCAAGCCCGGCAACATCCTGCTGGGCACCGATGGCGCGGTCAAGCTCACCGACCTGGGCCTCGCCCGGATCGCCGGAGCGGCGGCCACCCGCGATGTCAGCGAGAACATCGAAGGCACCCCCTCCTACATCGCCCCCGAGCAGATCGAAGGGCTGGAGCCCGACTGCCGCTCCGACATCTATTCGCTCGGCCTCTCCCTCTACCACCTGCTCACGGGCAATCCGCCCTTCGAAGGCCGCTCGCTGCAGGACATTCTCGACGCCCAGCAATCCGACTACCTCCCCGATCCCTGCGACCTGCTGCCGCGCCTGCCCGTGGCCTACGGCTGGCTGCTCGCCAAAATGACCGCCAAGAATCCCGCCAAGCGCCAGCAGAACTGGACGGAGGTGCTCAAGGACATTCACCAGATCAAAACCGGCAAGTCTCCCCTCCCCCCGTATCCCGGGGAAGATGAAAGCACCATCCTGCTCAATCCCCGGCACCGGCCCGCGGCCCGGGCCAATACCATCAATTTGTCCGCCGCCGCCAAGAAGGCCATCACCATCTCCGCTTCCCACGAAGCCCTGATCAGCCAGCAGAAACGCGGCTCGGCCTCGGCGACGGCCTCTTCCCGGGGAGGCGGCTGCCTCCGCTTCCTGCTCTTTCTGGCCTTTCTCGGCGGAGTCCTGGGCGCCATCTGGTTTTTCGCCTTCCGCAGCCACCCCGAACGCGTCGAACAGTTCAAGGCCGTGCTGCAGGGCCGGGCCGTCCCTCCCGCCCCCCGACCGCCCGAACCCGCCACTGGCGAGCCGGACGACGCCGCCGCGGATGCCCCCCCCGCGGAACCGGCTCCCGAAGAACCGCCGCCGGAGCCCGAGCCCCGCTCCGCCGGCACCGGAACCGTCACCCCCGGCGCTTGGAATCATCCCGGCTTCATCCAGGCCGCCAACCTGTTCAATGATACCCTCACCGCCTATCAGGCCCTCCTGAAAGAGCCCGATCCCGCCGACCCCGCGATCCCCGGCCTCATCGCCGACGCCCAGTACGCGGCCCTGCTGTTTGAAACCATCCGCCCGGACGCCCCCGACAGCGTGCCCGTCACGCTCTATGCCAACCAGTGCTACCAGCTGGTCAACGATCTGCGCCGCGCCCGCAGGACCCCGGAGGCCAAACGCAATCTGCACGCCCTGGCCCCCAAGAAACGCCACGCCGACCTCGCCCCCTATCCCATCCCCGACTACGATCCCGCCGATCCCTTCGCCCAGCGCCACGCGCAGTACGGCTACGCCTGGGACACCCTGCCCGCACCGGTGGACCGCCCGGAAACCACGGAATTCATCCTGCTGCTCTCCGCCATCGCCCAACCCTCCCCGGACACCCGCGTCCAGGCCGGCCTCTACCTGCATGGACCGCTCCGGGCCCTGATGAACCTGTCCGACGCCCGCCGCCTCTTGAAATTCCCGACGGAACCCCGCACCCCCATCGAAGGCGCCCCGTTCCCCTACGGCGGATTCTTCCAGCAGACCGGTCCCGCCGGACAGCTCGGCGCCGTCGGCCCCGGCATGCCCGCCTATCCCCACCTGCGCCTGATCACCGACGCCGAAGACCGGCTCGTGGCCGTCCAGCTTCTCGACGAAACCCCCGCCCCCCCTCTTCAATCCTCCCCCCTCGCCTTTTCCAGCGTCTCCAAAATCATGGATTTCGTCACCGGCCGCACCCTGCCCGACCAGGGCGACGTCCGCGCCCACCACAACACCCTGCGCGGCGAAGGCACCCTGCGCATCGATTCCGAAGTCGCTGATTTCACCGACGAGTCCAACCCCGTCCCGCTGTTCCGTTCCATCCTGCTTCTGCCCCAGCCCGTCGCCAACAACCTGCTCTACCATCTGCTGGGTTCCCGCTGAAAGACCGCCTGCCATGACTCTGCTGGACCGACTGATCGCCACCCTGGATTTCGACGCCCCGGTGCGCGACATCCGGCTGGGTGTTTTTCATACCGCCGTGCTGACCCGCCGCTGCGGACTCGCCGCCAGCCTGCCGCGCGACGCCCTGCGGCAGCCCCCCCCCATGGTGCGGGCCCCCGGCCGGCTCCTGGAGCAGTCGGCGGAAGCGCTGGTCGGCCTCGCCCGCTCGGACAGCCTGTTCGAGGCCGCCATGGGCATGGCCGCCCTCAATTCCCTGCAGGACGTGGATGAATCCGCCTGCCGGGAAGTCAAGGCCTCCGAACTGATCCTGGAAAACGGCAGCGGACGCAACGTG
>JAHDSS010000069.1 GCA_018432565.1 Kiritimatiellia bacterium | reverse complement strand
GGGCATCTCGACCATGCGCCGCCGGCCGCTGCGGACGGCGCTGACGGCCATCACGATCGTGCTGCTGACGTTCACGATCCTGGTGTTCGCGTCGTTTGACACGCAGCGCGGCATCGTGCGGCTGTTCACGGCCCCGTCGCCGGGCTACACCGGCGTGCTCTACCACCCGCCCTCCTGGGGCACCGTGAATCCCGATTTCGTCGAACTGGTCAAGGCGCGCTGGGGCGGAGTGTCCGATGCGGCGGTGCGCCACTGGGTCTGCCCCGAATTTCCGAAGGATCCGGATTTCGTCGTCGGGCTGGCCGATGGCTCCAATCCGGTCACCCTCAAGGGTATCCTCGGCATCGATCCGCTCGAACTGCGCCACCGCGAAGACCTTCGCGACCTGCTGGGAATCGACGATCCCGACGCCATCCGCGAACGCGTGTTCATGACCGAGGCCGTGGCGGAGCTGCTGGGCGTGGAGCCGGGCGACCGCGTGATCGTCAAGGGCATCCCGCTGGAAGTGGGCGCGCTGATCGACTCCACGCGGTTCACGGCACTGGTGGACATGGACAACACCAGCATCATTCCGATCGACTACGCCCAGATGCAGGAAACCGGCGCCAAGAGCACCGGGGCGGCGGACGACCTGCTGACGCAGCAGGTGAACTGGGCGAACCTGCCGACGGATTCGGTGGTGGTGATGTCCGACGAGCACTGCGCGCGGGCCGGCGGCAAGGTCAGCGTGATCCATCTCTATACCCGGGACGCGGCGGACGCCGAGCGCATCGCCGGGGAGTACGCCCGGATGATGGACCGCACGCCGGTGATGGCGACGCGCCAGGACGGCGTGTACCGCCATGTGCTGGGCACGGTGGTGGAGGCCAGCGGGGCGGGGGACCTGCTCTTCCCGGTCCTGCTGGGCGCGCTGGTGATCTTCGGCACCATGCTGGGGTCCGTGGCCGACCGCGAAAAGGAAATCTACACCTTCAGCGCGCTGGGCCTGGCCCCCCCCCACGTCGCCAGCCTGTTCTTCGCCGAAGCGCTGGTCTATTCGGTGCTGGGCGGCATGGGCGGCTACCTGATCGCGCAGGGCTCGATGAAGATCCTGACGGTGCTGGCGGCCTTCGGCTGGGTGCAGGTGCCGGAAATCAACTACTCCTCCACCAACGCCATCGTGACGATCCTGATCGTGATGGCGACGGTGCTGGTCTCCGCGATCTATCCGGCCATCAAGGCCTCCAAGAGCGCCAATCCCGGCCTGCTGCGCTCGTGGCGGCCGCCGCCGCCGCAGGGCGACATCCACGAAATCACCTTCCCCTTCACGGTGTCGGCCTACGACCTGACCGGCGTGGTGAGTTTCCTGCAGGAGCATTTCGAGCATTTCAGCGACACGGGCCTCGGCGCGTTCATGGCGCGCGACACCCGGATGGTCCGCCACGAGGACGGAGCGCTTGGCCTGGAAGCCTACCTGGCGCTGGCTCCGTTCGACCTGGGCGTGACCGAGCGCTTCGAGCTGCGCAGCGCCCCCAGCGAAATCGAGGGCATCGACGAAGTGAAAATCCGCCTGACGCGCCGCTCCGGCCAGCCCGGCGACTGGGTCCGGCTGAACCGCAACCTGTTCGACGACCTGCGCACGCAGTTCCTGCTGTGGCGCTCCATTCCCAAGGAGGCCATGGAGCACTACCGCCAGCAAACCCTTGTCCACCTGAAGAAGAACGATGTCTGAGCACAAGATAGACAAAGAGCTGGAAGAGTTCCGGCAGGTGATGGAGGTCCCCTCGACCTTCGAGGACGGCTTCAACTGGACGTCGCTGCT
>JAHDSS010000597.1 GCA_018432565.1 Kiritimatiellia bacterium | reverse complement strand
CCACACGCCCTACGACGAAGCTCGATATCTGCAAGCTCTTGAACTGCGCGGATCGCCGCTGTGCCGACTCATTGCCGCCCCTGACCGGGAGGCTTCATGAAAACAAGTAAAATGCTTGACGGTTATCCTCAGAGGTCTTGCACAACTCCGCCGCGCGCCCTATCCTGCCCCCATGCATCCGGATTTTCCACGCCATGGAAACCTGTTCCGCCGTTTTTCCACGCCATGGATAAAATGCCTGTCCCGCTTCAGCGGGATTTTCCACACTGTGGAAAAATCCGCCCGTTTTTTCCACGCCATGGAAAATTTTTTCGCGTTTTTTCCACGCTATGGAAAAAATGCCTGTCCCGCTTCAGCGGGATTTTCCACACCGTGGAAAACCTCCCCCCATGCTCTTTCCTGTGTTCCTGCGTTTCCCGTGTTCCTGCTGACCGTTCTTCCGGCTTTCCTCCTGTTCCATCTGACCGGCTGCTCTCCCGGCCCCCGCGACGCCGCGCTTCACGGCCGCACCATGGGCACCACGTACTCCATCCGCATCGCCCGCCCCCCCCTCACCCGCCAGGAGTGGCGCGCCCTTCAGGCCGATGTGGATGCCGTCCTCGACGAACTCAACCGCCAGATGTCCGCGTGGCGGCCCGACAGCGAGATTTCGCGATTCAACCGCGCCGGCGTCAACGAGCCCGTCGCGGTCTCCGCCGACTTCGCCCATGTCGTCCGCCGCGCTCTCGACCTTGCCGCCGCCACGGACGGCGCCTTGGATCCCACCGTCGGCGCTCTCGTGAACCTCTGGGGTTTCGGACCCGACGGACTCCGCCGCGATGCCCCGCCCCCCGACGCCATCGCCGCCGCGCGGGAAACCACCGGCTGGCGGCATCTGTCTCTCTCCCCCGACGGACGCCTCTCCAAAGCCGTCCCCGGCCTGCAGCTCGACCTCGGCGCCGTGGCCAAAGGCCACGGCGTGGACCGCGTCGCCGCCCTTCTGCGCGATCGCGGATTGGAACACTTCCTCGTCGAAATCGGCGGCGAAACGTTGGCGGAAGGTCTGAATGCCGACGGCGAACCCTGGCGCGTCGGCATCCTCCGGCCGGATGCTGAGCGGATGTTGTCTTCTGCAGCCGGTCCCGTTGGGGCCGGTCATGATCCGAACAGCCCCGCGTCCAGCGGGCGCGGCACCAGCAAAACCGAAAATGCGCCTGCGCCTTGCGACTCGTTGTTACACAGTGTGGTGCGCTTGACGGGCGGCCGCGCCGTGGCCACCTCCGGCGACTACCGCCAATTCTTCCGCGACTCCGACGGCCGCATCCGGTCACACATCATCGACCCGCGCACCGCCGCCCCCGCCGGCCACGCCGTCGCCAGCGTCTCCGTCCTTGCCGACGACTGTCTCACCGCCGACGCCCTCGCCACCGCCCTGCTTGTCCTCGGCCCTGACGACGGCCTTCGCATTCTCCGCGGCGGCTTTCCCGGCACCGAAGCCCTGTGGATTCTCCATTCCCCCGGCGGCGGTTTCGAAGAAGCCTCCACCCGCTCGTTCGTCTCCGCCGCCCGATATCACCTCGGATCAGGGCCCAGATGAAGTGGAAAGTGTATATTTACGGTCTGACCCCGGTCGTCGTCTTGACGCGTCCCGGGGTTTATCGCACGATGAGCGCATTCCTATGAGCCTGCGTATCCTGCATTTCAGCGATGTTCACCTTCCCTTTCCCCCGGGCAGCTTCCGCACCCCCGGGATCCTCCACCCCAAGCGCCTGGTCGCCCTGGTGAATTTCTACCTGCGCCGCGGATCCAAATACGCCCGCGCCCTCCAGAAGCTCAACGGCTTGAATGAGTTTCTCCGCCGGGAACCCGTGGACTACCTCCTGTTCACCGGCGACACGCTCAATTTCGGCCTCGAGCGCGAATTCACGACCGCCGCGCCGCGCCTGGCCGAAACCCTGGCGCTGGCCCGCCGCGGCGCCCTCGCCGTGCCCGGCAACCACGATCTCTACACGCAGGATTCCCTCGGCCTGCACCGCCGCCACTTCGCTCCGCTCGTCCGCAGCGACCT
>JAHDSS010000192.1 GCA_018432565.1 Kiritimatiellia bacterium | reverse complement strand
TGGCCGCCCAGTACGGGGATCCAGGGGATCAGGTCGGGACGCCACTCCGGGTGATCCAGCAGGGAATCGGCCAAGATAATGAAGAGGTAATAGACGAACAGGAGCACGAGCGAGAGGCCGATGCCGATGGAGGATTCCTTGCGATGAGCCCGGATGCCCAGCGGGATGCCCAGCAGCGCGAAAGAGAAGCAGGACAAGGCCAAAGCCAGGCGCTTGCTGGCCTCCACCGCCAGTTTGATCCGCATGCGGGGGACGCCATTCTCCTGAAGGTCCGGGAACGTCCGCCGGACGTTCCGGATGGCGCGGACCAGTTCGTTGAGGGAAAGCGAAGCGGGTTTCCTGGTGAAATGGCCCTTTCGCATCAGTTTCTTCAGGTCGAGCGAGATCGGATAGCTTTCCGCCGTCAGGGTGCGGGCGTTGGACAAATCATCCGGATTGTGCCTGTCGTATTGGGTCAGGCGGACCTGTTCGAGGCGGATGTCCATGCACTGCCGGGCGAAATCGCACGTCACCCTTCCGCGTTGGGCGCGGACTTCGGCGCGCACGCCTGTTTCGGCGAACTGGAACAGCACGATGTCTTCCAGGCGCGCACCGTATTTCCGTCCCACGTAGATTTTCACCCCGGGAAAATCGTCGGTGAAGCGGCCTTCTTCCAGCAGGGCCAGGGGATCCACCTCGCCCAGTTCGCGGAGCATCTTGTACCGCAGGAAATGACTGCGCGGGGCGACTTCCGCATTGATGAACAGGCAAAGGGCCGTGAGCATGATCACGGCGAAGACAACCGGAGCGGCTATTTGCCAAAGACTGACTCCGCAGGCTTTCAGCGCGGTGATTTCCCCGTCGGCCGACATGCGGCCGAATTGGAGCAACACCGTAGTCAAGACGCTGACGGGAATGACGAATGACAAGGTGAAAGGAATGTTAAGGGCGAAAATCTTCAGGATCAACGGACCCGAAATTCCGCGGGACATGTAGTCGATGGCCTGCACGGCCGCGCCGATGTACATGACGAACGTCAGGACGGTCAAGGTGGTCAGGAATCCGCGGAGGAATTCCCGGAGCACATGGCGGTTGAGCACGCGGATCATGGCGGAGGGCGGGGGGCCGGCCGGCCTGGTTGCGTCGTCACCAGAAAGACCAGAACGACGGCATCCAGCCCAGTTCCTTCAGGCCTTCGGCAAATTCGATCAGGCCGACGATCCAGACGAACCAAAGGGCGCTGAACATGTGGCGGCGGTAGACAACCGGCTTCACGACACAGGTGTCCGGTTCCGAAAACAGGGAGAAGTCCGGGAAAAAGACGGGTACGCGGTGCGCATAATCGTCGAACTCGCGGCCGAAGCGTTCACGCAGCCGCCGTTCCTCTTTCCGGACAACGAGAGGATAATACAGGATCATCACGGTCAGGAGGAGGACGGGGAAGGTAAATGTTTCCGTGCAGAAACCGACGCCCAGGGCGCCGAAGGCGCTGAAGAAATAGAGCGGATTTCGGGTCATGGAATAGGGGCCCTGCGTGATCAGGACCTGATCCTTGTAGCCGGCGATGTAGAGGGAGCACCACATACGGCCCAGGGAACCGATGGCGACAAGGAACATGCCGAGGGTGAACAGTCCCGTCGTGATCGCTTCCCGGCCGTCTTCCCAGCGGTTCGTCGATAACAGCAGAAAGAAGACGGCGGCGGCGGATGCGAGGCGCGAGACGGGGAGGCGGAGTTTTTCGTAGCGGGTTCTCATGGATGCTCCAAGTGGAATGGTGCGGGGGGCGGCGGGGCGGCGTTCGGTTCATCCCGCGGGGCCAGAAGGAGCCAGTGTCGTCCGAGCGCTTCGGATCGCAAGGGCACGGGAGGGGCGGCGGCCATATGCGCCCAGCTGCGATTCGAGACGAGATAGCGGGGTGATTTTCCCTGGGCGATCTGGTCCGCCAGATGGGCGAAGAGATCTCTGGGCGGAATGAATTCGATCAGCCGGTCCAGATGGAATTCCAAGCCGTTCAAATTGCGGCCGGTCGCGGTGTAGAACGGATGGCCGGATTCGTTTTCCAGCGCCGGCGCAAGGGCCGCGGCCAGGCGCGTCATGTCTTTCGGACTGTCCACGCGCGCAAAAATTCCTTTGCCCGCGATGACGAGGGCCAACGTCGCTCCGGCCAGCGTTTTCGCCGTGCGGGATCGCACCCGGCCCTGATCGATCAAGGCGGCCAGCATCCGCCCCAGCGCCAGCGACAGCGGAACGAAGACCGGGAGAAGATACAGCGGCATCTTCGAACGGCTGAGCGAAAAGACGACGAACGGGATTGCCACGCCTGCCGCAAGCGAGACGCGCGCCGCCCGCACGACGGCAGGCCGGTCTTGGGAGGTCGCCCACCCGTCTCGCAGGGGGCGGCCCCGGAGAAGGACGAGCGGGGGCCAGGGACCGGCGCCGACCAGGAGAATGGGCAGATACATGGTGAAAACCGGGAGAATGCCGGGGCTCCGGTTGAATTCGCCGCCGACGTTGCGGCCGACGAGTTCGTGGCCGAGCCAATAGGCGAGCAAGCCGGGCGTTTGCGCGGCTTTGTCCAAGTACCAGAGGACGCCCACCAGCAAAAAGAGCCCCAGTCCCGCCCACGACAGCCAGAAGGGGAAACGCCGCCCCTCTTCCCGCCGCAGCAGGTAGGCCGCGATGGGCAAGGATGCCGCCGGAACCAGAAGGGCCGGCGGACCTTTGGTCAAGAATCCAAGGCCGAGGAATACCCACATGGCGAGGCACGAAACCGGAGACCGGCGCACCCGCCCGTGCCAGAACGCGGCAAACGCCGCAGCGACCCAGAGCGTGGTGAGCAAATCGGACGAGACGACGTTCGCCGCTCCGGCGACGAAAGGCGACGTGGCGAAAGCCAGTCCGCTCCAAAGCCCCGTCTCCGGCCCCCGGATGGAGGTGCCGGCCAGCCAAACGGCGCCGGCGGCCAGAACCAGCGCCACGACCAGATAGGCGCGCACGCCCCACGGAGAAGGGCCGAACGCGCGCATGCCGGCCATGATCGCCATGTAGGTGAGCGGCGGCTTGGTCCAATGGGGCTGGCCGTTGAGGATTGGATCGTCGTAATCGCCGGAGGCCATGGTTTCCCGGGCGCATTCCGCATAGCGGCCTTCCGTTGTCTGATAAATTCCCCGGCTGCCCTGGAACGAAATCGCGCCGGCGAAAGCGAGTCCCCCGACCAGCAGGAGCCCGCGCCAGTCGAACCGGCGGGCCATAGGGGGTGCGGAGATCATCGGCGGAGCCTATTTCGATGCGCCGCTTGGGAGGCCGTCCGGGAGTTCAGAATGCGTCAGATCGAATTCCAGCCAGACGTAGCGCTTGCTGCCGGAGCGGAAGTTGCCGGTGGCGCCGGTGAGCGGCGCGCCGGCGGGCCAGGCGTCGAAAGCGCGTTTGCTGAAGACGGCGAAACCGCGGCGTTCGCGCCGCATGGCGGCGAACAGTTCGTCCGGGGTATCCACCCGTTCGCCGCGTCGGTTGGAGTGGGAGGCGAGGATTTCACCGTTCATGGCGTAGAGCAGCAGCGGCCGGTCGGCCGGAAGGCGTTCCCGCACGGCCTCGGCGAGGGCCACGGGTGTCTTCAGGGGGTTGACGGCGGGATAGACAAAGAGGCCGACGGCGGCTTCGGCCGCCAGCCAGGCCAGCGCGGCCCGGCGATAGAACGACGCGCGATGGAATCCGGGAGCTTCAGGAAGAAGAGCGATGCCTCCGAGCAGCGCGATCAGTCCGGGGATCCGGAGCGTCCAGGGGGCGATGGGCAGTCCGGGCCAGAAACCGGCGGCGAGCAGACCGGCGCCGGCCGCGAGAAAGAGGATTCTGAAGGCGGCGCGCGCGAAGCGCGCCGCAAGAAAGTCAGCCGAGTCCAGGTCGGACCAGGCGGTCCCGACAAGGATTGCCGCGGCGGGAAAGGCGCCGAGAATGTAGACATTACGCTTGCTGGCGAGCAGGCTGAAGAAAAACCAAACGAAGCCAAACCAGCCCGCAAGCCGACGCAGGAGCGGCCGGTGTGCGGGATTGCGGAAGAGCGCCAGGGCGGCGGCGGGCAGGACAAGCGTCCAGGGGAGCAGATCGGCGGCGGCGCTCGGCAGGTAGTAATAGAACGGTTGGCGATGACCCAGTTCGCCGGCGGCGCGTTCCAGATTCTGGCCGATGAGCAGTTCCCTCAGATATCCTTCCGGCGCTCCGGTCCACCAGACGAGACCCAGCCAGGTCGCGGGCAGGGCGAGTGCAAGCGGCGGGCCCCAGATCCAATGGGATTTGCGCAGAAGCCGGCCTTCGCCGGCAGCGAAGCGCGCGGCGGCATAGGCGCCGGCCGGAACGATGAGGCCGACGGGGCCCTTGGTCAGAATACCCAACCCCATGAACAGCCACGCCAGGACGGGTTTCCAGAACGCCGGCTCGTCGTCGTTCCAAAACAACAGGGCCAGCGCGCCGATGGTCCAGCCGAGGAGGAGACCGTCTGGACGGGCGAAACCGATCTCATGCCAGAACAGATAGGTGGAGCAAAGCGTCAGCACGGCGGGCCAGGCGGCTTTAGCGGAGGCCCATCGTTCCGCAAGGCGACCCGTGGCCCAGAGCGTCAACAGTCCGGCGAAAAACCCCGGCAGGCGCACCGTCAGGCGTCCGATCGGCAGACCGGTGGAGAACGAAAACAGGTTGATAAGCCAGTAAAGCAGCGGGGGCTTGTGGGCGTAGAACTCGCCGTGGCGATGAGGGACCAGCCAGTGTCCGTCCCGGGCCATTTCGCGGGCGATGTAGGCGACCCGGGCCTCGTCAGGTTCCCAGCAGTCGCGGCGCAGGATTTCACCGCCCCAGAGCAGCGAGGCGAGCAGCAGCAGGTGCCAGAAGACGGGACGCGGCGCGACGGGATTCATGAGGCGGTGGGGGGCGAAACGGATTGACGGCGGTGGATCAGCATCAGATTGCGTACGTAGACGAACAGGCCGACGGCCTGGCCGAGGGTGATGACCGGGTCTTTTCGCCAGAGGGCATAGATCAGCAGCAGCCCGCCGCCGCCGATGGAGAGGTACCAGAACGAAAGCGGGACCACGGAACGGCCCGATTTTTCCGAGGCGACCCATTGCACGAGAAAGCGGGAGAAGAACAGGGCCTGTCCCGCCAGTCCCAGCAGGCCCATCGGCTGGGCCAGCACGTCCAGAAAATGCTTCAGCGTGTCCATTGCAGGGGAACCGTTCGGATTGACCTGTATCGTTTCTGCATCCAGCGGAGCGCCCAGAGATCCCAGAGAGATTCCTTGAGGCGGCCCCAGTTGGTGTATTTGCTTTGGCCCGCGGCGCGCGGACGGTGGTGCACGGGAATTTCCGAGATGCGTGCGCCAGCCATGCCCAGCAGGGCCGGTATGAAGCGGTGCAGGCCGCGGAACTGGAGGGGCAGGTGGGCGGTCCACTCGGCGCGGAATGCCTTGAGGGTGCAGCCGGTGTCGCGGATGGTTTCCCGCAGGACGCGGTTGCGCATGGTATTGGCCAGCCGGCTGCCGATGCGCTTGGACCAGACGTCCTGCCGGTGGACGCGGTACCCGCAGCAGAGGTCGCAGGTTGCGAGTTCGTCGATCAGGGCGGGGATGTCGGAGGGATCATTCTGGCCATCGGCGTCCAGCGTGACCAAAATCCGGCCGCGCGCGGTGCGGAAGGCGGCCTGCAGGGCCGCGCTTTGGCCGGAGTTGGTTGCCAGTCGAAGAGCGCGAAGCTCGGGCACTTCTGCGCACAGGTCATTCAGGCGCCCCGGGGTCCAATCGCTCGAACCATCGTCCACCACGACGATTTCAAACGACCGGCCCAGTCCGTGCAGGACACAGGCTGTTTCGCGCACCACCGCGGCGATGCAGGCGTCCTCGTTATAGGCCGGGATGAGGATCGACAGTTCCACGGGCCGGCCGTTGTCAGGCGCGTTCCAGAAAGGCGAATCTGGACATATGTTTCCCATGGCGGCAATGTCGCGCCTGGGAGGCCGCAGGTCAAAGCCTCAATCCTGAAGATTGCTTAAGCTGAACGGAGAAACGAAAGCGCCCCGGATTTTTCCGGAGCGCGGAACGAGCTGCCCGACGAGGTCGTCGGGGCTCCGGAGGGAGCCGGCGCGCTCCCGGGGCGGGCGGCAGCGCTCCAGAACGCGATCGCGGGCCGGATGAAGCGTTGGCGCCGCATGCCGCTTCGTCGAAGGCACAGCGATCGTCCGGGCCGCACCCGGGTTCTTAAGTAGAATTCAGAATTCGGGCATTGCCCGTCGGAATCGCCGGCTCTAGCCTGATGGACATGGTTGCGATTTCTCCCAAAACCGGAGTGGGCGACTCTCCCCCTGCTGCCGACCCTTCGTTTGGTTCGCATGAATAATCCGGCGGGTCCAACGGCCTCCACGAACGGCGCATGACGACGCGGCGGAAAGCGGCTGGCGTGGCGCTGAAACTGCTGGTCAGTCTCGGCGTTTTCGCGGTGGGACTGGAAATCGCGTTCCGGATCTGCCCGTGGGCCGTTCCGGCCAAGGCGCTGGTGCATTTCGAACCCGCGCTGCGCGCCAAGCTGGCGCAAGGCCGCTTTCCGA
>JAHDSS010000043.1 GCA_018432565.1 Kiritimatiellia bacterium | reverse complement strand
TTATCGTCGTTGTTGGTGTTGGTGGCCCAATTCAGGGCGGAGCTGCTCCATACCCCGCTAGTACCGTAGCGGTAGTACAAGGAGCCGCCGGTCATGTCGCCTTGGGGATGGTAGTTGCCGACGAAGATTTCGATCGTGTCACCCTCGCCCGGCTGCACGGGGTGGCGCATGTATTTGTCCTCGTACGGCTCGCGGTTTGTCGGGCAGTGCCAGGCGTTGCCAAGGACGTAGCTGGAGCCTTCCGCGGCCGTCAGCACGACCGTGGCGTTGGTGATGGCCGCGCCACCGTCGGCGTGGGCGGTCACCCGCAGCCGCCACGAACCGGCCGCATAGGCCGTCCAGGTCCAGTCCCAGGTCGCCCCGGCCACGCCGGACCACGACTGCACGTGGGCGCCGCCCAGGGTCGTCAGCGCCGCGCTCCAGCTGGCCGCCGTCGCGTTCGACAGGCTGAAGTCCAGATCGAACGCCGCGCCGGCTTCGTCCAGCGTGAGCGACCGCGCCCCGGCGTATTCAACCCGCGGATTCCCGTCGTCCTCGCGCGTGAGCGTCACGGAATCCTGCTTCAGGTCGCCCAGGGTTTCGGAGGTGATCTGGAAGTGGTCCACGTACATCTGGCGCTCGTCCGTGCCGGAATCGGTGGCATTGAAGTAGAACTTCATCCGGCTGGGGGCGCCGGACGGCACGCTCAGCGTCTCGTCGTAGGCTTCCGAGCCGTCGCGGCCCGTGCCGCGGACGCGGATGCTGCCGTCGGCCGTGTATTCGAAGCTCAGGGGCATCGCCTGCGCGCCGTAGTTGACGAACATCGGGCTGCCGTTGATCTGGATCGTGGCGCTGTTGCTCATGTTGACGTAGATGAGCTCGGTTTCGCCGGCCAGCAGGCTGAAGCCGCGGTAGGATCCCTCGGCATTGCTGTCCCAGTTCACGCCCCAGTCGAAGCCGAAGGTCGAACCGACTGTCATCGCGTTGCTGAAGCTGCGCAGGATTTCGGCGTTGGCACCCGATCCGGAGGGATTGGCATAGAAACCGAACGCCGTTTCGCCGAAGCCGGTGATGCCGGCATTGGTCGGATTGCCGACGAAAACGCCGGCAAACGTGGTAACGCCGTCCTGGGTGTGGTTGAATTCCCAATCGCCGAATCCCGTGCCCTGGTTGTCGCCGTCCGACCACGACGCGTAGTTGGCCGCGCTGTCCATGGCCGTGGTTTCGATGTTGCCGGCTTCGTAGCCGTAGATGGTGACGGCGTTGGTGCCGACGTTGAGCGGAACGGGCACGCTCCAGTAGCCCGCCAGATCAAACGTGCCGGAATCGCCGGTCAGGGCGTTGGTCCAGTACAGGCTGCCGGACAGGTTGGCGCCGGCCGTACCCGACACGGTGGCTTCGGCGGACTGCGTGGTCGAGTCGGGGGTGCTGATGACGATGTCGGCGGGAACAGCCGGCCAATCCTGAACGACGACGGAATAATTGTCGCCGTTGTTGTTGGCGTAGAGAACGGCGGTGCCGTTGCTGGCCGCGATGTAGTACTTCATCACGTAGCCGTTGGTCAGGCCGCTGTCCACCACGTAGGTGAAGGTGCTGAGGCGGCTGGTGACGCCGGCGTTCGTATAGACGTAGTGGTTGCTGAACGCCATCGGGTAGGTCGGCCAGGTCTCCGCCGGCCCCGTGGCCGGATCATAAATGTCGTAGCCGATCTCGCACACCAGATCGTCCACAACGGTCGCCGCGTCGGTCAGCAGCGTCACCGTCACCGTCACGCTCGTGCCCGGCACCGGATTCACGGGATTGGCGGAGACGCTTTGGAAGGCGAAGTCCGCCTCTTCCGGCGCCGCCAGGATCTCCATCGTGTAGTTGCCGCCGCCGTTGTTGTCCCAGAACTCGGTGCCGTTGGTGCTGGTGACGCAGATCGCGTAGTCCAGCGTGCCGACTTCGAGCTCGGCGGCCGGCAGTTCGTAGTGGTACCAGGCGCCCTGGGCGGAGGCCCAGTTCGTGTTGACGGCCATTTCGACCTTCGGCCAGGCGCCGGTCGGGTCGTTCACGCCGTAGATGATCTCGACCTTGGCGACGCTGCCCAGCGGGCCGGCCTCGGTGTTGATGTAGATGGTGTCGGCCAGCGTGGCGCTTTCGGTCGGATACCCGTAGGTGCCGCGCGCCCAGACGCCGGAGGGCGTGCCGCCGCCGCCGAATACGTCGGCGGAATTGTCCACGAAATTGCAGATGTAGATCTTGGTGCCCTTGCCGCCGATTTTCGTGGAACCGAAGGCGATCTTGCCGTCGCCTTCCGACGTGAAGCTGGCCGGCCCGACGCCGTTTTCCTTGAATTCGGCGCCGCCCTTGCCCGCCCAGATGTCGCCCAGGTCCATTTCGTAGTCGGCGGTGTTGAAAATGACCAGCGCCACTTCATCCCCGTACCACTTCGTGAAGGCGTAGATGCCCTGGCCGTCGCTGGCGCGGCGCTGCTCGAAGCCGCCGCGGCGCAGCGCGCGGCTCTGGTTGCGCAGGCCGTTCAGCCAGGCGATGTGGCCGTAGAGCCCGCGGTCCTTGGCCCACTGGCTGAACATGTCCCCGCTGGCATTGCCCGGCTGGAACCCCTTGTCGAACATGCATTCGCGCTGCCAGTCGCCGTCGTCGGGATTGTCCCAGGTCCGGTTGCTGCCGTTGTAGTGGCCGCCCTGGTTGAACATGTGCTCGGTGCCGTAGAACAGCAGCGGCACCGGCGGCGCCATGTAGAGGAACGTCATCGCCGGGCTCATGATGGCCTTGGCGGTCGCCGCGTCGCCGCCGCCGTACGAGCAGGCGAACCGGTCCACGTCGTGGTTGTCGAGGAATGCGATGACGTTGTCCTTGCCGGCGCCGTACATGCCGAGGTTTCCCATCTCCTGGCCGAGCTGGTAGGAGGAATAGCCGTTGCCGAAAACGTTCTTCATCGCCTGCATCATCGGAAACTGCAGCGCGGAGTTGAAGCCGTAGCCGTCGGCGCACCAGCTCGCCAGCGCCCCGTTGTCGTAGCTGAACAGCTCGCCGAACATCAGGAAATTGCTCTTGCCGCGCCAGGCGGCGTGGTCGCGGATGTCCTGCGCCCAGTCCCGGCACCAGTTGTAGGGCACGTGCTTAATGGCGTCCACCCGGAAGCCGTCGCAGTCCGTCGCGTCAATCAGGTTCTTGAACGCCTTGAGCAGGATGTCCTGCACTTCGGGATGCTCGGAATTCAGGTCATCGGTGCCCTTGAACTGGCCGTTGATCTGCTCCGGCCAGCAGTCCCAGCAGTTGATCGTGCCGTTGGGGTGAAAATAATTCAGGTTGTCGAAGGGGGCGTTGTGCTTGTTGCTCTCGTTCCACCAGCCGAAAGAGCCGTGCCCGTCGGGCCAGTACGCCTTGTCGTCGTTGTCGTTGCCGGTGTTGATGCCGTTCTTGTCGCAGGTGTGGTTCGGCGCGACGTCGAGAATGACGTACATGCCCCGGCTGTGGCAGTCGTCGATCAGGTTCTTGAGGTCCTGGAACGTGCCCATCGCGGGGTCGCACTTGAAGAAATTCTCGGCGTGGTACTGGTGGTAAGGCGTGTAGTTGGGGTCCTTGCCCTGGTCGTTCTGCTGCACGCCGGAAATCCACAGCGCGGTCACGCCCATGCCTTCGAGGTAGTCGAGCTGCTGGCGCAGGCCGTTCCAGTTGCCGCCGTGATGGAAATTGCGGTTGTAGGGATAGGCCTTGCCGTCGCAGGTCCACGCCGGCTTGTAGCCCGCCAGCCGGTCCACGCCGTCCGTGGCAAACCGGTCGGTGAACAATTGGTAAATGTTCTTGTCGCGCCACTGCTCGGGACTCGGCGTGAAGGCATGGGAGTTGTCACCCGCCGTGTCGCGCGAAACCAGCGCATAGACGTCCGGCTGCGTGCCATACCACTCTGTCGGAATCTCCTCGTTGGCTTGCGCGACCGGCAGCGCCAGCATCAGCGCCGCTCCCATTGCTCCGACAATCTTTGTCCACATCATGGCCCAGCTCCTTGCGGCTTGTTCTGCAGTTCCCTCGACACGCGGCGAACCCCACGTTGCAAAAACGTTACACCCGCCGCCGGTCTGGATCAAGCCCTTTTTGCCGGGATTCCTCCCTTTTCAATCCGCCCGGCTTGTGGCAGATTCCCGTCCGTCATGCCCCACCAAACCGCCAGAGCCCAGTTGACCGCCGCCCGCCGCGTGGTCGTGAAAATCGGCAGCCGTGTGCTCGTCCAGCGCAACGGACGGCCCGACACCCGCCGCATGGCCGAGCTGGTGGACGGCCTGGCGGCGCTCCGCCGGGACGGCCGCGAGGTCGTCGTGGTGTCCTCCGGGGCCATCGCCTGCGGCCTCCAGGCCCTGGGCATCAAGAAAAAACCCGCCGATCTCCCCTCTCTCCAGATGGCCGCCGCCGTCGGACAGTCCCGCCTCATGGCGGCCTATGACCGGCTGTTCGTCCGCAAAAAGTGCCGGATCGCCCAGGTGCTGCTCACCCACGACGATCTGGAAAACCGCCGCCGCCACCTCAATGCCCGCAACAGCATCCTGAAACTCCTGGAATGCGGCGTCATCCCCATCGTCAATGAAAACGACGCCGTTTCCGTGGATGAAATCAAGTTCGGCGACAACGACGCCCTGGCCTCCCGCACCGCCATGCTGGTCGAAGCCGGCCTGCTGGTTCTGCTGACCACCGTCAACGCCTTCCACCGGCTGGACGCCCGCGGGCGCCGCCGCAAGGTGGACTTTCTGCCCGTGGTGGATGCCGATGCCCTGTCCCATGCCAACGGCAAGGGAAGCGAGTTCTCCACCGGCGGCATGGCCAGCAAGCTCACCTCCGCCGCCGAAGCCGCCCGCATGGGCTCCGCCGTCGTCATCGCCAACGGCCGCAAGGACGGCATTCTCCAGAAAATCGTCTCCGGCGCCCATGTCGGCACTCTGATCGCCCCCGCCGCGGCCGCCAACGGCAACGGAGCCCTCAACCGCCGCCGCCGCTGGGTCGCCTTCTTCCACCATGCCAAGGGGTACCTGACCGTGGATGCCGGCGCCCGCGACGCCCTGCTCCATCACGGCCGCAGCCTCCTCCCCGTCGGCATCCGCGATGTCGCCGGCGATTTCGCCCCCGGCGATCTCGTGGATATCCGCGACCCCGACGGCCGCCTCATCGCCCGCGGGCTGACCGAGTATTCCAGCACCGCAATCCGCCTGCTCAAGGGCCTCCAGTCCCGCCGGATCCGGGAATTGCTCGGCAGCGCAGCCCCCGGCGAACTCATCCATCGCGACAATCTGGTCCTGAATCCATGAACCCTGAACCCCAGGCCCTGACATGAACCTGCACGACACCCTGATGGACATGGGCGACCGCGCGGTGGCCGCCGAGCGCCAGCTCGCCACCCTCGGCACCCGCCGCAAAAACATCATCCTCGAAGCCATGGCCGATTCGCTCGACGCCAGCCGCTCGCAAATCAAGGAGGCCAACGCCCGCGACATGGCCGCCGGCCGCGAAGCCGGGCTCTCGGATGCCATGCTCGACCGCCTGCTGCTGACCGACAAGCGCATGGATTCCATGATCAACGGCGTCCGCGCCCTCGTCGCCCTCAAGGATCCCGTCGGACAGAAAATCTCCCGCTGGGTGCGCCCCAACGGCCTGATCATTCAGAAAATCCGCACGCCCATCGGCGTGATCGGCATCATTTTCGAGTCGCGGCCGAACGTCACCGTGGATGCCGCCGCCCTCTGCTTCAAGACGTCCAACGCCGTCATCCTGCGCGGCGGACGCGAAGCCATCGAATCCAACATCGCCCTGGTCAATGCCCTGCAGGCCGGCGGCGCCCGCAAGGGCCTGCCCCCCCACTCCATCCAGCTCATCACCACCACCGATCATGACGCCGTCCGCGAGCTGGTCCAGCTTCAGGGCCGCGTGGATCTCGTCATCCCCCGCGGCGGCGAAAAGCTCATCCGCGCCGTCACCGAACAGGCCCATGTCCCCGTCATCAAGCACTACAAGGGCGTTTGCCATCTCTATGTGGATGCCGCCGCCGACCCGGCCAAGGCCCTCGACATCATCGAAAACGCCAAATGCAGCCGCCCCGGCGTCTGCAATGCCATCGAAAAGGTTCTGGTCCATGAAGCCATCGCCGCGGAGTTCCTGCCCCGGATGGCCGAACGCCTGACCGCCAAACGCGTCGAACTGCGCGGCGACGAGGCCGCCCGCGCCATCGTCCCCGCCATGACCGCCGCCGCGCCCGAAGACTGGGACGCCGAATACCTCGACCTCATCCTGACCGTCGGCGTCGTCCCCTCCCTTGAGGCCGCCATCGACCACATCAACCGCCACGGCTCCCATCATTCCGACGCCATCCTCTCGGAAGACGAGAAAGCCCAGGCCGACTTCACCCACCTGGTGGACTCCGCCTGCGTCTATGCCAACGCCTCCACCCGCTTCACCGACGGCGGCGAGTTCGGCATGGGCGCCGAAATCGGCATCTCCACCGACAAGCTCCACGCCCGCGGCCCCATGGCCCTCGAGGAGCTCACCACCTACAAGTACGTCATTCTCGGCAACGGCCAGATCCGCACCTGATGCCGGCATGACCTGCGATCCCTCCGTTCTCTCCATCGACGACCGCCGGATCGGGGCCTTCGCGGATTTCCTGCGGCAGTCCGAAACCGCCGACCCCTTCGACTTCTGCTCCCGCAGCGAAGGGTTCATCTATCCCGAACGCGGCGGAGAAGGCGTGCTGGAGATGTTTTTCTTCGCCTGCGCCCACCAGTTCGGTTTCTGGACCCTGCACGGCGACCGCTGGCGCGCCCCCATGGTCGCCCGGCTCGATGGCCGGGACCTGAAAGGATCGGATTTTCTCTGGCGGGCCTGCACCCGCGCCCTTCAGGCCGATCCCGCCGCCTTCCAGCCCGCCGCGCTGGCCCGCCAACCCGATGCCGGACTCGATGCGCTGTTCCATGACGATGCCGGGAACAATCCCCTGCCCATGTGGCCGGAGCACCTCGACCTGATCCGCGGCTATGCCCGATGGTTCGCCGATCAAGCCTCTTCGCCCGCCGGCGTGCTGCGCCGGGTCCAGACCGCCCCCCGGCCGCTGAACGCTCTGCTGGAAACCCTCGCCGCCATCCCCGGCTACGCCGAAGATCCCCTGCAGAAGAAAGCCATGCTCCTCGCCATCGTTCTCGAAAACCGCCCCGAGCACTTCCTCGCAGTCGCCGATCCCGGCTCCGCCGTGCCCATCATTGACTATCATCTCCAGCGCAGTGTGCTCCGAACCGGTCTCGTCCGCGTCGCCCCCTCCGCCCTCCGCCGGAAACTCGAAACCCGCCGGCGCGTCGAACCCGCCGAGGAGGAAGCCGTCCGGGCGGCCGCCTACGAGGCCATTGCCCGCCTCATGGCCCGCTCCGGCCTCTCCGCCGCCGCCGTGGACTGGTTCTTTTTCCAGAACCGCACCCGCTGCCCGGAAAGCATCGAACCCGACTGCCCCGCCTGCCCCGTCCAGGCCGTCTGCGCCAGGGAAACCCGCCTCTTCCAGCCCGTGTTCCGCACCACGGCCTACTGATCAGAAACTCACGGCCGTTCTCCCCGCCTGCGCCCCGCTACCACCGCTTCGCCCACCGCGGCGTGTTCGTGAATCCGCCGGGATGGTCCGCCTGCAGCAGCGCCGGGTCCACCTCGTCCACAAACCGCGACGGCTGGCAGATCTGCACCCCGCCGTCCCGGCTTTTGCGCATGCGCGGCACGCACAGCCACAGATAGTCCCTGGCCCGCGTCACCGCCACATAGAACAGCCGCCGCTCTTCGGACTCGCTGCCGACCTCCTCCAGCGACCTCGCCGCCGGGAACATCCCGTCCGCCAGCCAGATCACGAACACCGCCTTCCACTCCAGCCCCTTGGCCTGGTGCACCGTCGTCAGCCGGATCGAATCCGCCGGCGTGCCCGCCTGTCGGTCCTGCTCGGCGTCCAGGTTCGTCAGCAGCGCCATCTCCGCCAGGAACCCCGCCGTATCCGCGTACTTCGACGAGAACCGCACCAGTTCCTCGATGTCCTCCAGCCGGTTCTTGGCGTTGTCGAACGTGTCCTCGGCATAGTCCTCGTAAAACGCCTGGTGGAAGCGGAAAATCAATTCGTCCGGCCGCTCCAGCACCGCGCCGTCGTCGTCCTCTCCCCCAGGAAACACCTTCGTGCAGAGGACCGACCACAGCGGCTGGGCCTCTTTCGGCAGGCGGTCGGCAATCAGCCGCCGCTTGGCGGCGTCGCGCAGATTCAGGCGTCCGCCCAGCGCCGACCAGATCGCCTGCGCCTTCTTCGGCCCCACCTGGGGAAACAGCTCCGCCAGCCGGACGAACGCCAGGCCGTCGGCCGGATTCGCCGCCAGCCGCGGCAGGGTGCAGACATCCTTGATGTGCGCCTGCTCGAAGAACCGCACGCCGCTCATCAGCACATAGGCCATCTGCGCCCGGGCCAGCTCCAGCTGCAGCTCCATGGCCTGGTAGTGCGAGCGGTACAGCACCGCGATCTCCCGCGGCGCCGCCGCCCCGGATTCCACCAGCTGCCGGATCTTCTCGATCACGTACCGCGCCTGATGCCCCCCGTCGGCCACCTTCGCCAGCACCGGCTTCACTTCCGCCGGACGCGTCGCCCGCAGCACCTTCTGGTACTGCTCGGGATTCCCGGCGATCACCTGGTTCGCCACGTCCAGGATCCCCGGCGTGCTGCGGTAGTTCTCCTCCAGCTTCACCACCAGCGCGCCCGGATGCCGCGCCTCGAACGACAGGATGTTCTGCACCTCCGCCCCCCGCCACGAATAAATGCTCTGGAAATCGTCGCCCACCGCCAGCAGGTTGCCGTGCGTCGCCGCCATCACGTCCACGAAGTCGCTCTGCAGCCGGTTGGTGTCCTGGTATTCGTCCACCAACACATGCCGCATCCGTTCGCTGTACTGCGCCGCCACGGTCTCGTGCTCCCGCAGCAGCCGCAGCCCGTTCACCAGCAGGTCGTCGAAATCCATCGCGTTCAGGCCCCGCTTGCGCTCTTCGTAGCGCGCATGCACCTTCAGCACCCCCTCCAGGTCCACCTCGTGCCCGCCGAAATGCGCCTGCGCCGTCTCCGCGAGGTCCGCCGCCCGGTTCGCCGCCAGCCCGTACACGCCGGACAGCACCTTCGGCTTCGGAAACTTCTTGTCCTTCAGGCCCAGCTCCGCCACGCAGGCCTTGATCAGCCGCAGCGTGTCGTCCTCGTCCAGAATCGTGTAGTCGCTCCCGTAGCCCAGCAGCGGCGCGTGCCGCCGCAGCATCCGGTTCGCCGCGTGGTGGAACGTGCCCCCCCACAAGCCTCCCACGTCCCCGCCGACCAGATGCGCCGCCCGCTCGAGCATCTCCCGCGCCGCCCGGTTGGTGAACGTCAGCAGCAGGATCCGCCGCGGATCAATCCCCTTCTCCCGGACCAGCCACGCCACCCGGTGCGTCAGGGTGCGCGTCTTGCCGGTGCCCGCCGCCGCAATCACCAGCACCGGGCCGTCCGGCGCCGTCGCGGCGCGCAGCTGGGCTTCGTTCAGGTGCTGGGCGGGATCGAAGGCCATGGGGGTCAGGCCCGCGCCCGGTCCGCCGGCGCCCCCGCCGCCATGGCCGCCAGCGTCAGGTCGCCGAACCCCTGCGTCAGCCCCCGCTCGATCTGCGCCATGGCCGCCCGCAGCGGCTCGTCAATCCGGATGCTCTCGTCCACCTCGGGATGCCCTCCCCCCTCGCGCAGCAGCTCCGACACCAGATCCTGGATCCGGACCGCGTCCGGCGCCCGCATCAGCACGTAGCCCGCGTCGCGGCTGGCCACCTGCGCCAGATAGCCCCGGCGCACCAGCACCCCCACCACCGCGTTGATCAGCCGGATCGGCGCCTTGTTGATCCGCGCGAACTCAGCCGCGTCAAACACCTCCCGGCCGCCCTCCATCACCTGTCCCGCCCGGCGCAGAATCATCAGCGCCACCAGGATCCGCGACCGCATGCTCGCCGAATCCGCCGCGCTCTCCAGCTGGAACGTGTCGGAGTTCTGCAGCGCGAATGTGAACTCCGCGCCCAGCAGCAGAATCACCCACGTCACGTACATCCAGAACAGAAACACCGGCACCGCCGCAAACGCCCCGTATATCAGGTTGTAGCGCGCCACCCCCGTCTGCATCACCGCAAACACCCGCATCCAGCCCAGAAATACCAGGGTGGTGAACAGGCTGCTGATGGCGGCCGGCCGAAGCCGCACCCGCGTGTTCGGCACGAACACGTACAGAAACCCGATCGCCAGCCACATGATCGCGAACGACAGCAGGTTCTGCACCCAGGCGTTCACATCCACCTCGAAAAACTTCTCGCTGATGGCGATCTGCGCTTTCAAACCGCCCGCCACGCCGATCAGCAGCGGCACCAGCACCAGCACGCTCGTGTAGTTCGTAATCTGCCGCAGCAGGCTCCGGTTCTTGTCCACCCCCCACACCCGGTTGAAGCTCTTCTCCACGTTGGCCAGCAGCAGCACCGCCGTCAGAACGAAAATGACCAGCCCGATCCATCCCAGCGCCGAGAAATTCGTCGTGTTCACGATGTCCAGCACCTGCTGCACGAACACCTGGAACTGCTCCGGCATCTGCTCGATCCACTCCATCTCGGCGACCTTCGCCAGCTGTTCCTCCCCCATGCCCAGCCCCCGCACCAGCGCAAACCCCACCGCCAGGATCGGCACCAGCGACGTCAGCGTCACGAACGTCAGCGACGACGCATGGATCGTCAGGTCGTCGTCCACGTACCCCCGGAACAGCAGATGCCCCACCCGCACCAGCCGCGCCACGAAGCTCATGCTGCCCTTTTCGCTGCCCGGCAGGTTCCAGACATCGCGCATCACGAACGCCTGGATCTTCTCAATCCGCTTGCGTAGGTTCATCCCGTCAGCCTTTCCCGTGCTTTCTCACCTCAAAGGGTATAGCAGATCTCCCTCCCCCGCGCACCCCCCAATTTGGCGGCAAGCCCCCCGCGGCCTTGCGTCAAGCCCCCCACGGCCTCGCAGACCCCCACGGCCTCGTGCCGTGGGTGAATCAGTCCCAAAGACCCCCGCGGCCTCGCAGACCCCCACGGCCTCGTGCCGTGGGTGAATCAGTTCCTCCGCTAACCGCCGGTCTCAATCACCCCCGACGCCAGCACCGTGTCGCCGTCGTAGAACACCGCGATCTGCCCCGGGGTCACCGCCAGCTGCGGCTCGTCGAACTCGACCGTCAGCTTGCCTTCACCCGGCCGCACCACCGCCCCCGCCCCGCGGTGCTGCTGGCGGATCTGCACCTCGCAGCGGAATTCCCCGCCCGGCTCCCCGGCCAGCCCCACCCAATTCACGTCGCCGGCCGCGAGGTGCCGGGTATGCAGATCTTCTTTCGAGCCCACCACCACGCGGTTGCGCTCCGCATCAATCGCCAGCACATGCCACGGCGTGCCCCCGCCCCCCAGCCCCAGTCCCTTCCGCTGGCCGATCGTGTACCGGTGGATGCCCTGGTGCCTCCCCATCACCCGGCCGTCGCGAGTGACAAAATCCCCCGGCGGACCGTCGCCCGCCCGGAACAGCACCGAGTAATCCTTGCATTCAATGAAATCCTGGCTCTCTTCCTTGTCCGCCAGATCGTCCCAGCCCTGCTCCCGGGCCAGCCGCCGGACCTCCGCCTTGGTCAGGCCTCCCAGCGGAAACTCCACCCCCGCCAGTTGCGCCTGCGTCAGCCGCGACAGAAAATAGGACTGGTCCTTCTTCCGGTCCGCGCCCCGCCGCAGCTCCCAGCGGCCCGTCGCGGCGTTTCGCGCCACCCGCGCATAGTGCCCGGTGGCAAACCGGTCGAATTCCACCCCCGCCGCACGGGCCGCCTCCGGCAGAAATCCGAACTTCACCCGCTGGTTGCACCGCACGCAGGGATTCGGCGTGCGCCCCGCCAGATACTCCTCCCGGAAGTAGTCCAGGACCGTCTGCCGGTACTCCGCCGCCAGCCGCACCACCCGGTGCTCGATCCCCAGCCGCCGGGCCACCGCCGCCGCCGCTTCCAGATCCCGCGCCTCCCCCGGACCGAAACAGCCGGCCAGGCCCTTGTCCGGAATCGCCACCGACCCGTCCCAGATGCTCATGGTCAGGCCCACCACGCGCCAGCCGTCCTGCCGCAGCCGCCACGCCGCCACCGCCGAATCCACTCCGCCGCTCAATCCCATCGCCACCGTTTTGTCT
>JAHDSS010000465.1 GCA_018432565.1 Kiritimatiellia bacterium | reverse complement strand
TTTGAAAAAACCATTAACGGTGGAAACGATCTGCCTCGACCTCAAGGGCGCCACCAAGGATGAAATCCTGGCCGAGATGGTGGATCTGCTGATGGCCTCCGGGCACATCCGCGACCGCGAAGCCGTCCTGCGCGCCATCACCGAGCGCGAAAAGCGCATGAGCACCGGCATGCAGAACGGCATCGCCATTCCCCATGGCAAGACCGACAGCGTGGACTGCCTGATCGCCGCCCTCGGCATCAAGCGCTCCGGCGTGGATTTCGGCGCCCTCGACGGCCAGCCCTCCACCATCTTCGTCATGACCGTCTCCCCCGACAGCCGGACGGGCCCCCATATCCAGTTCCTCGCCGAAATCAGCCGGCCCCTCAACGACTCCGCCGTCCGCTCCAAGATTCTCGCCGCCACCAGCCGCGAAGAGGTCCTGAAGCTGCTGATCGCTTAACGCCCGCGCGGGGCCCCCTCCATGCCCTCCGGCGCTGACATCGATCCCGTCGTCCGCTTCATTCTCCAGCTGGGCGCTCTGATCGTTCTGACCCGTCTGGGCGGGTTCTGGCTCCGGCGCTGGCTGCGGCTGCCCGGCGTTCTCGGAGAGCTTCTGATCGGCATGGCTATCGGCCCCTACGCCCTCGGCCGCATTGACTGGCCCATCGTCGGCTCTCTCTTTCGCCTGACCGAGACCGGAGCCGTCTCCCCCGAGCTGCACGCCATCGCCACCTTCGCCTCGGTCATCCTGCTGTTCCTGTCCGGCCTCGAAACCGATCTGTCCACCTTCCTGCGCTATTCCATCGCGGGCACCGCCGTCGGCATCGGCGGCGTCGTGCTGTCCTTCGCCCTCGGCGCCGGCACCGCCGTCTGGTTCGGCCTCGCCGACGGCTGGCTCGACCCCGCCGCCCTGTTTCTCGGCGCCGCCGCCACCGCCACCTCCGTCGGCATCAGCGCCCGCATCCTCTCCGAACGCCGCAAAATGGATTCGCCAGAAGGCGTCACCATCCTGGCCGCCGCCGTCTTTGACGACGTCCTCGGCATCATCGTCCTCGCCATCGTCGTCGGCATGGCCCGCACCGATGCCGCCGGCACCGCCATTGCCTGGCGCCATGTCGCCGCCATCGCCCTCAAGGCCTTTGGATTCTGGATCGGCGCCACCGCCGCCGGCCTCCTTCTCGCCCGACGCTTCTCCCAGATGCTGAAGTATTTCAAATCGCCTCGCGCCATCGCCGCCCTCGCCCTCGGATGCGCCCTCCTCCTCGCCGGCCTCTCCGAAATGGCCGGCCTCGCCATGATCATCGGCGCCTACATCATGGGCCTCTCCCTCTCCCGCACCGACCTCGTCCAGGTCATCCAGAAGGAAATCGAAGGCCTGCAAAACATCCTT
>JAHDSS010000097.1 GCA_018432565.1 Kiritimatiellia bacterium | reverse complement strand
TCCGCCGACGCCCCCCTGCCCCGCGACTTCCGCGACTGGCTCCACACCCTCCGCCTCACCTGATCTCCGCCATCCGGGGTCGCGGCTGTTGACTGTTCGCCCCTCTCAAAAATCCATTAAACAGCCATTAGACAGGATTCACAGGATTGACAGGATTCAATCCTCCGAACTTCCCGGCTCTCCCATCCTGTCCCTCCTTCAAATCCTGTCATCCTGCCTCAAACGGCTGTTCCCTGCCTGCCCCCTTCCCTTTCCCCTATCCGTGCTACTATCTGCCAACTCCATCTTTTTTGTGCACGTTTTGACGAGGCTATATTGATAAGCCAGAAACCGGGCAGGACAGAGCCTGCCCCTCCAGCCCTCCATTTCGAGGTTTTCCTGTGTTCCTGTGTTTCCTGTTTTCCTGCTTGGCTGTCCCCTTGGGTTCCGATTCTGTTGGTTGCGGCTCCGCCGCGCTGTGCTATCCGTGGTTGCAGTTGTTGACGGATCGAATCTCCGGTTCCCATTCGGTCTATTCGCTCTATTCGTAGTTCCGGCTGTTGGCTGTTCGATGACCTCTGCCTCCTGTCCCGGGGGATTCACTGGCCTCCGGCCTCCGCCCCCTGAACCCCGAACCCTGCCCCTCCATTTCCTGCCGCCAGAGCGCGAGTTTTTCCTCGAACGAGCGCGAGGCATGCGCAGGGCTGGTGGACGGCAGGCGCACAAGACGCATCCCGGCGAGCCGTTCGCGGCACGGCGGCAGGACATGCCGCCGGAACAGGGCTTCCGCGGCGGCGCCGTTGAACACGATCCGCTCCAGCCCCGGATGCCGGGCCAGCAGCCCGGCGATGTCGTTCGCACGCACACGCCGCGGATGAATCGCCGCATCCAGGCTTCCCCTGCGCTCGGCCGCCCTCAGCACGTCCCACAACATCACGCCATGGTCCGCCAGCTTCCGCAGCCGATGCCGGTAGGACAGGCTGGGTCCCGCTCCGAACAGCTTCCCCATGATCGGCCAGAAGGCGTTGCGGGGATGCCCGTAGTACTCGCCGCGCCGAATGGATTCCGCGCCGGGCAGCGACCCGAGCACCAGCACGCTCGCGCGGCGCGGCTCCACCGGGGGAAAGCCCTCCGCCCAGCCTTCCCGCGGCCGGACGGCCGCGCTCATTCCCCGGGCGCCTTCGGCTCGAAGCGCAGGGCCGCCGAATTGATGCAGTAGCGAAGGCCGGTCGGGGCCGGGCCGTCCTCGAACACGTGCCCGAGATGGCCGTCGCAGCGCGCGCAAAGCACTTCGGTGCGCACCATCCCGTGGCTGCGGTCGAGGGTCGTGACCACATGCTCCGGCTTCACCGGCCGGACATAGCTGGGCCAGCCCGTGCCGGAATCGAATTTCTCGCCGGACGAAAACAGCGGCAGGCCGCACCCCGAGCAGAAATAGGTGCCCGGTTCGTGATGATCGTGAAAGGCCCCGGTGCAGGCCCGTTCGGTGCCCTTGCCGCGCAGCACCCGGTACTGCTCCGCCGTCAGCAGCGCCCGCCATTCGGATTCGGTTTTGATCACTTTGTCCATCGTCGCCGCCTCCCCTTCTTCCCCGGCGACGGCCGGCCCCGCCAGCCAGATCGCCGCCAGCGCCAGCCACGCCCACCGGTTGGTTCTTGTCGGTTTCATGGCGTCACTCTACCCCATCCGGCGGACCGCCGCCACCGGCCTGCCGCCGTTTCCCGGCTGGATTTCCTTTGCCGCTTGCGCGCTCCCGGCGCGCGTGGCACACTGCGTCCATGAACAATGCCTGGACGGATTTCTTTCGGAGCGCGCCGCTGCCCGCGGCGGGCGGCCTGCTGGAAATCCTGGTGCTGGCGGTGGTGTTTTACTACATCATCCAGTTCCTGCGGGGCACGCGCGGCGCGCAGGTCCTGCTCGGATTCGTCACCGCCGTGGTGGTCATGCTGCTGCTGACCCGGCTGTTCAAC
>JAHDSS010000216.1 GCA_018432565.1 Kiritimatiellia bacterium | reverse complement strand
TCGCTTGACCATCAATCGCCAGGCGACGCGTTCCATCAGCCGGTACAGATGCGGCCGTTCGCGCAGGTGGCCATTCGCGAAATCCAGCAGGTTCTCCGCCAGCGACAGCTTCCAGTGGGCGTGGGCGTAATCGTCGCCCGCCCCGCTGTCCGCCGCCCCCTTCCGGTGGTGCGGTAAATATTCCTTGTTGCCGTTGATCCCCACCAGGTTCTTCAGGCAGCAGGTGATCCCCGCCTTCTTGTGGGCCTTGAGCTTGGGGACGTTCACCACCAGGTCGGCCTCCGGAATCTCGCGGGCGATTAAATACCGGTGCCGCCCCGGCTGGTGGTGCGGCCGCATCTTCCGCGGATCGTACACCGTCACGCGGAATTTCTTCCAATCCTTGGAGATCGGCTCCAGCAGGCTGTCCGCCCCCAGGTCCACCAGCACATACTCCGATTCGGGACGCAATTCCTCGTCCACGAATTTCAGATTCCCTTTCTCCCGCATCACCGTGCGGCGGAAATCCCTCACGGCCAGCGGCAGCCCCCGGGCCTGGAAATCGGCCACCACCTGGCGCAGCCCGCCGAAATCCAGCAGCTTGTCAAAATCACAGCCCTGCAGCGGCGCATCGCCCAGCACCACCTCCGACGGCTGGGCCAGAAACACATAGTCCAACACCGCGCGCAGCACCGACGGATGCGTGATCATGCACTCCATCCCCCCCGCCCCCTCGTTGCGGTGCAGCACCCAGTTGGGCTTCACCACGATTTTCCCGCCCTGCTTCACCAAATCCCCCAGCGGATTCCACTCCGCCGTCCCGAAACGGCCCGCATCCAGCCCCAAATCCCGCAGCGCCCCCCGCACCAGCGCAAAGACCGGATTGGGCACGGAACCCGCCGGCAGCTCCGGAAATTCCGGATACGCCTCGCCCGGCGCATAGGGCGCGGCGGAAAGCGGCGGGTATCCCGCCGCCCCCTCAAGCCGACCCAATCCCCACGCCGCAGACTGAAGAAGACCCGTCATCCCTGTCCCCTGTCCCCTGTCTTCTGGGTTGCAGGCTGCAGGCTGCAGGCTGCAGATTCACCGGACCTCGGACCTCGGACTTCGGACCTCGGCTTCCTGTCTCCTGCCCCCTGTCCCCTGTCCCCTGTCTCCTGTCCCCTGTCTCCTGCCCCCTGTCCCCTGTCTCCTGCCCCCTGTCCCCTGTCCCCTGTCTCCTGTCCCCTGTCTCCTGCCCCCTGTCCCCTGTCTCCTGTCTCTCCCCTCCCCATCCATTCGTACTGCAACGACGACAGGACAAAAACCGCGGCGGTTTCCACGCGGAACACGATCGGGCCGAACGTCACCGGCCGGACTCCGGCGGCCAGCAACGCCTCGACTTCCCCGGCGCTGAAATCGCCTTCCGGCCCGATGAACAGGGTAACCGCCGGGCAGGCCTCCCGGTGCAAACGCCCGAAGAATTCCGGCAGCGGCACCGCGCCTTCCTGCAGCGCCCCAAAACACGCCGGCATGCCGCCCAGCTCACTCAGCGCCTCCGCCATAGGCCGCGGCGACGCAATCCGGGGCAGCCACGGGTTCCCGCTCTGCTTGCAGGCCGCCAGCGCAATCGCCTGCCAGCGCGCCGCCTTTTTGGCGGCATCCGCCGGGCGGATCTTCACCACGGCGTGATCCGTCTGCAGCGGCCAGATCTCGGATACCCCCAGTTCCACCGCCTTCTGGATCAGCCAGTCCATCTTCTGCTCGCGCACCAGCGCCTGCGCCAGAATCCTCCGCGGAACCCGGGGACCCGCCATCTGCCGGGACAGGATCCGAACCGTTGCGCTCCGCTTGCCGGCCGACACCACGTCGGCCTCCCCCGTCCGCCCCGCCCCGTCCAGCAGCCCGATCCGCGCCCCCTCCCGAACCCGCATCACCCCCACCAGATGCCGGGCCTCGGCTTCGTCCAGCTCCGCCGTTTCCCCTTCCCAGCGGTCAGAGGGCAGATGGCATCGGATCATCGGTTTATACCTCATGAAAACGGCAACGGCACGTTCGCGGAAGCGAACGTGCCGTGTGCGCGACGGCCTTCCGCGGCCGCCGTCCTCAGAACAGGAATTTCGCGCCCAGACGGAAGAACGCGCCGTGCAGATAGGTGTCGCGCAGCGAGCCGGGACCGTACTCCGTGTCCGCCGGCATCAAATCCACCTGGTAGCCCGCGCCGCCCAGCACGAAAAGATTTTCGCCCAGCATGTATTCGTATTCCAGACCGATGTGCCACAGAATGGCGTCGTCGATGTCCACCGACTGGGTCCGGCCTTCCAGCTCCACTTCGACGCCGGAATCAATGTACACATACTGCACGCCCGTCTCGATGGTCAGGTTCCAGCTGTCCCAGTCAATGACGTTGAAATACAGCGCCGGCCCGGCAAACAGCAGCGTGGCGTCCCCGTCGTAGTCCGTGATCTGCTTCCACTTGTAGGCCTGCGAGCTGCTGTCCACCTGCCACTGCGCCACGCCCAGGTTCAGCCCGGCGCCCCAGGGAAAGCGGAACCACTCGCGATACGACACCGTCGCGCCGTAGCCCGTGTCAAACAAATCGGAATCCCCTTCGCCGGGAAGCCAGAACTGTCCGGACACCGCCAGCTCGCCGGGATCCTCGCTGAACATCCCGCCCAGCGCCGCTCCGGCGCAGAACAGTGCCGCCGCCATCAACGCAACCGTCTTTTTCATCATCGTCGACCTCTCGGGTTTGAATTGGATCGTCAAAACTCTACCCCATCCCCGCGCCGTTTGTAAAGACTGTGCACAGGATCAAGAATCCGAGGTCAGATGCGGATTTCACAGCGCGGCAAAGCCGCAACCAAATTAATCAGAACTCATGAACTCATGAAAATGGAGAGGGGGATAAGCAGGAAAACAGGAAACGCAGGAAAACAAGACAGGCTAAGAGCAATCCCGGAAATGAATTAGGTC
>JAHDSS010000174.1 GCA_018432565.1 Kiritimatiellia bacterium | reverse complement strand
GGTGTGGGCGAAGAGGATGGCCTGTCCGGTCAGGCGCAGGCTCTTGGCGCAGGTGCGGGCGACGCGCTGGAGTTCGCGGATGGAGGCGCAGATGGCCTGTTCGGGGTATTCGAGGAGCTTGTCGTCGAGGTAGCTGGGTTCCGGCTCGGGCTTGCAGCTTCGGAACAGGCGGAGGATCAGGCGGGCGTAGGGGGTGGAAAGGGGCAGGAAGATTCCCGCGGCGACGACCATGACGAGGGTGTGCAGGTTGGCGGACTGGCGGACGACGTCGGCGGAGGTGCGGGTGAGCACCCACAGGAGGGGCGTCTTGAGGAGCACGGCGCCGGTCACGTTGAGGAGGTTGAAGAGCAGATGGGCGTAGGCGAGGCGCTTGGCGCTGATGCTGGTGCCGAGACTGGCGAGCAGGGCGGTGGCGCAGGTGCCGATGTGGGCGCCCAGGATGATGGGCATGGTCTGCTCGATGCTGGTGAAGACGCCGGCGTGGACCAGGGCGAAGGCCATGCCGATGGTGGCGCCGGAGCTCTGGATGATGGCCGTGAGGCCCACGGCCAGCAGGATGCCCGTCAGCATGCCGCGGGTGGTGTCGGCGCTGATGCCGGCCATGATGGGGCGGAGCAGTTCGCGGTAGGGCTTGATGGCGTCGCTCATGAGGGTCATGCCCAGGAACAGCAGACCGAAGCCCATCAGGGACAGGCCGATTTTCTTGCGCTTGGTGGTCTTGCTGAGCATGCTCATGATGAAGCCGGCGGCGACGGCGAAGAGGGCGTAGTCGCCCAGTTTGAAGGAAATGGCCTGCATGGACAGGGTGGTGCCGATGTTGGCGCCGAGCATGACGGGCACGGCCTGGATAAGGTTCATGAGGCCGGCCTGGATGAAGCCGACGAGCATGACGGTGGCGGCGGAACTGTGGATGAGGGTGCCGAGGAGGGAGCCCAGGCCGAGGCCGGAGAGCTTGCGGGTGGTCATGACGGAGAGGATGCTGCGGAGGCGCTGGCCGGCGGCTTCGCGCAGGCCGTCGGTCATGATGTTCATGCCGTAGATGAACAGGGCGAGGCCGCCGAGGACGGCGAACACGAGGAAGAACAGGGGCTTGAACCCGATGGGGCCGAGATCGGCGCCGACAAACCCGGTGGCCTCCACGATCTGCTGGCCGTCCTTGGAGCGGACAAACTGCATAAACTGTTCGATGCGGGGCGAGTCGGATTTGGCGCGGGCGTAGAGCCAGACCGCCTGGACATAGGGATAGAGGCCGTCATGGACGGTGACTTCGTCGGGGGGGATGCC
>JAHDSS010000272.1 GCA_018432565.1 Kiritimatiellia bacterium | reverse complement strand
CGAGCTGGGCCGCCTGCAGGATCTGATTGACGCCCGCGACCTGTGGAGCCTCGACAGCCAGATCGAGCGCGCCATGGACGCCTTGCGCCTGCCGCCGGGCGATGCCGACGTCACCACACTGTCCGGCGGCGAGAAACGCCGCGTCGCGCTGTGCCGACTGCTGCTGTCGAACCCCGACGCGCTGCTGCTCGACGAACCCACCAACCACCTCGACGCCGAAACCGTTGCCTGGCTCGAGGAGTACCTCAAGAAGTTCAGCGGCACGCTGGTGGTGGTGACCCACGACCGCTACTTCCTGAACAACGTCACCGAATGGATCCTCGAAATGGAGGCCGGCCGGGGCACCCCCTTCAAGGGCAATTACGAAACGTGGCTGGAGACCAAGCAGGCGATGGCGGCCGCCCAGAACAAGCAGAGCGCCAACCGCCAGAAAATGCTCCAGCGCGAGCTGGAATGGATTCGGCTGAATCCCTCCGGGAGGCAGTCGAAGAACAAGGCCCGCCTGACCCGCTACGAAGAACTGGCGGCCCGGCAGGTGGACACCCGCGAGGACTCCCTCGAAATCCAGATTCCCTCCGGCAAGCGGCTGGGCGACCTGGTGGTGCGCGCCGAAGGCCTCCGCAAGGTGTACGGGAACCGGGTGGTCATGGACCGGGTGGAGTTCAACCTGCCGCGCGGCGGCATCGTCGGCGTGATCGGTCCGAACGGCGCCGGCAAAACCACCCTGCTGCGGATGATCACGGGCGAAGAACAGCCCGACGGCGGCACGCTGACGGTGGGGGAGACCGTCGATGTGTCCTATGTGAACCAGTCGCGCGACGCGCTCAATCCCGCCAACACCGTGTACGAGGAAATCACCGGCGGCCAGGAGACGCTGGATCTGGGCGGCAAGCCGATGAACGGGCGGGCCTACTGCACGCGCTTCAACTTCCGCGGCCCCGACCAGCAGAAAAAAGTCGGCGAATTGTCCGGCGGCGAGCGCAACCGCGTCCACCTGGCCAAGCTCCTGCGGCGCGGGGGCAATCTTCTGCTGCTGGACGAGCCCACCAACGATCTCGACGTGACCACGCTGCGCGCGCTCGAGGAAGGGGTGCAGTCCTTCGGCGGCTGCGCCGTGGTGGTCAGCCACGACCGCTGGTTTCTCGAT
>JAHDSS010000342.1 GCA_018432565.1 Kiritimatiellia bacterium | reverse complement strand
TCGGCTTACAGGTTTTCGAGGGCGTCGCGGACGAGGCGGCCGGAGACCCAGCGGCGGTATTCGGCGGAGGACCGGATGTCGGCGATGGGCTTGACGGTTTCCTGGGCGAGTTTTTCCGCTTCGTTGATCAGCCGGGGGGTCAGCTTTTTGCCGGCGAGGAAGGTTTCGACGTCGGCGAGGCGGACGGGGGTGGGGGCGATGGAGCCCAGGGCGATGGCGGCGGAGACGATGACGCCGTTCCGGATGCGGATGCGGGAGGCGGCCATGACCTTGGAGATGGCCTGGGCCTTGCGGGTGCCGATTTTGCGGAAGCGTTCTTTGGCGGTTCCCTTTTTCGGGAGGCGGAAGGCGAGGATGATTTCGTCGGGGCGGGCATCGATCTGGCGGTAGCCGGTCCAGAAGCGGTCGAGGGGGACTTCGCGGGTGCCGGCGAGGGAGGCGAGAAGGACAGACCCGCCGGTGACGAGGAGGGCGGGGGCGGTATCGCCGGCGGGGGAGGCGTTGGCGGCGTTGCCGCCGAGGGTGCCGCGGGCCTGGATCTGGGCGGCGCCGACGGTGCGGGCGGCGGCGATGAGCGCGGGCAGATGGCGGTGGATGGGTTTGGCTTCGACGAGGAAGGCGTGGGTGACGCCGGCGCCGACGAGGATGTCGTCATCCCGGATTTCGATTTCGCAGAGGCCGGGGAGATCCCAGAGAGAGGTGGCGCGTTCGGGGACGGGGACGCCGGAGGCCCACTGGACCATGAGGTCGGTGCCGCCGGCGAGGAGCTTGCCGCGGGTGTTGGCGTTGGCCTGGAGGCGGAGGGCTTCCCGGAGGGTTTTGGGGAAGCGGATATCAATTGTTTCGGTGATGCTCATGGGCGGGCCTTGGTCATTTCCGTTTCTGGGCGGAGGCGGGGAGGCGGGAGGCGGCGAGCCGGACGGCCTGGATGATCTTGGCGTAGCCGGTGCAGCGGCAGAGGTTGCCGGAGAGGGCTTCGCGGACGGCGGCGGCGGAGGGCTTGGGGTTGCGCAGCAGCAGGGCGTAGGCGCTGACGATCATGCCGGGGATGCAGAAGCCGCACTGAACGGCGCCGCATTCGAGGAAGGCCTGCTGAAGGAGGCGGCCGGCGCGCTTTTTCTCGATGCCTTCGATGGTGAGGATGTCGGTGCCGTCGGAGAGCTGGCCGACGGGGATGAGGCAGGAGACGGAGGGTTCGCCGTCGATGAGGACGGTGCAGGCGCCGCATTCGCCTTCGCCGCAGCCCTCCTTGGAGCCGATGAGGCCGAGGTCGTCGCGGAGGTAGTCGAGGAGGCGGCGTCCGGCGGGGGCGCGGACCTTGACGGGTTTGCCGTTGATTTTCCAGGTGCGCTGGATGGGGCTCATGGGGTGCCTCCCGGGGCGGGGTGGAGGGCCTCGAAGAGGGCCTCCGGGGTGATGGGGATGGTGCGCAGGCGTTTGCCGACGGCGGCTTCGACGGCATTGGCAATGGCGGGGGCGAGGCCGTCCATGGGCAGTTCGCCGAGGCCCTTGCCGCCGGGCGGGGCGTAGGAATAGGGATATTCAACGAATTTCACGTCATACTCGGGGACATCGAGGGCGGTGGGGATGATGTAGGTCTGGAGGCGGGAGGCGTCGTAGAGGCCGTTCTTGCCGGTGGCGATTTTCTCCATGACGGCATAGCCGAGGGCCTGGGTGAGGCCGCCTTCGACCTGGCCGGCGGCGAGGATCGGGTTGATGATGCGGCCGACATCCACGACGGCGGTGACGCGGGTGACGGCGAGTTCGCAGGTGAGCGGATCGATTTCGATTTCGGCGACGTTGGCGGACCAGGAGTAGCCGGGATAGGAGTCGCCCTTGAAGGTGGCCTGGTCCCAGCGGGTCTCCGGGGGCAGATGGAACTCGAAGAAGCCGTTGACGTCGCCGAGTTCGTCGAGCATGGCCCGGGCGACCTTGGCGAACGCGACGGGTTTGCGGCCTTTGGCGGTCAGTTGCGAGTTCTTCAGCACGGATTTTTCGCCGCGGAAGAAGCGGAGGGAGGCGAAGGCCTCCATCTGGCTTTTCAGGTCCTGGGAGGCGCGGTGGACGACATTGCCGACAACCATGGTGGTGCGGGAGGCGACGGTGGGGCCGGAGTTGGGGACGAGACCGGTGTCGGCCATGGGGTAGCGGATGCGCGCGGGATCGAGCGAGAGGGCGTCGGCGGCGATCTGGGTGAAGATGGTATGGACGCCCTGGCCCATTTCGGTGGAGGAGACGCGGATGTTGACGCCGGGATTGCCGTCGTCGAGGAGGGTGAGTTCCATGCGGCCCTTGGCCTTGAACTTGGCTTCGCCGTCGCCGGTGAAGGCGGCGCCGTGGGCGAAGAAGGACAGGCCGATGCCGTAGAATTTGGTCTGGCCCTTGCGGAGCCTGCCGCGGGAGGCCTGTTGGAGCTTGCGGGCGAAGTCCGAACGTTTGAGGGCGAGGTCGAGGCAGGCGGTGGAGCCGTTTTCGGTGGAGAGGATCTGGCCGGTGGGGGTGACATCGCCGGGGCGGGCGTGGATGCGGCGACGGTAGGCGTGGGGCGACTGGCCGATGCGGGCGGCGATGGCGTCGATGTGGGATTCGAGGCCCCAGATGGCCTGGGGGGCGCCGAAGCCGCGGAAGGCGCCGCAGGGGAAGGAATGGGTGCGGGCGACGCGCCCGCGGATGACGACGTTGTCGCAGCGGTAGGCGAGGGCGCAGTGGAGGATGCCCCGGAACATGACGACATCGGAAATGGTCAGGTAGGCGCCGCCGTCGAGGATGAAGTCGCATTCGATGGCGGTGAGCGTGCCGTCCTTCTTGAAGCCGGTTTTGAATCGGACCCAGACGGGGTGGCGCTTGGGGGTGAAGAGGATGTCTTCGTGGCGGTCGTAGGTGATCTTGACGGGCTTGCCGGACTTGAGGGCGGGGAGGGCGGCGTAGCCGACCAGCATGGTGGGATATTCCTCCTTGCCGCCGAAGGCGCCGCCGACGGGGGTCTGGCGGACGCGGATTTTTTCGGGGGGGAGCCGGAGGGCATCGTTCAGCTCGTGGACGGGGAAATAGGGGCACTGGAGGGAGCCTTCGCAGAAGATGGAGCCGTCCTTTTGCGGAAACACGACAACACCCTGGTTTTCGATGTAGAGCTGTTCCTGGTGGCCGGCCCAGTATTCGGCTTCGAGGACGTCGTCGGCGTCGGCGAAGCCCTTGGCGAGGTCGCCCTTGACGATGTTCTGATCCTGCATGGAATCGAACTGCCGGGGAGATTTCTTGAAGAGGGCGATGGCGTCCTGCAGGGTGAGCAGGGGGGGGAGTTCCTCGGCCTCGACGCGGATGCGTGCGGCGGCTTCGGCGGCGAGTTCGGGGGTTTTGGCGGCGACGACGGCGACGGGTTCGCCGCGGTAGCGGAGTTCGCCGCCGATTTCGGCCAGCAGGGGCATGGTCCGGTCGTGCATATGGACGACATTTTCGCCGGGGATGTCGGCGGCGGTGGCGAGGACGACCTTCGACCAGTCAAAGGCGGGGTCGGGAACCAGGGC